>JQOA01000001.1 GCA_000753945.1 Smithella sp. D17
GTAGTTGTGTCCGGAATGGGGTTAAACTTGGGTTAGCATTGCGGAATATTTTTCAAAAGACTCAATTGATATTATTTTTAGTCAGGCGGCTTTTGAGCATTTTGATGACATTGAGGATACAGTTGCACAACTTAGTTTAGTGGCAAAAACGGGCGCTCTTGTTATTGCTGAAATAGACCTTAAAACTCATTCCCGGTGGATACGTGATAAAGATCCGCTCAATATCTATAGATATAGTCAACGATTTTATAACTTTTTTTGGTTTCGTGGAATTCCAAACCGTGTCAGGCCTTTCCAATATAAGGAGGTCTTTGAAAAGTATGGGTGGGATAATATCAAAATAATACCCGCAGCATCCTTGGAAGATAGTGATTTTGAAAAGGTGCGGAACAAGTTGGCTTCTGAATTTATCGACAGAGAGAATCAAATGCAGCTTCTATCAGTTGTTCTATGTGCTCGAAAAAAATAATTTATCTATCAATGATGGATATATGAGGATTTTTGTCACGGGGACAAGAGGTATTCCCGGAATTCCCGGCGGCGTCGAAAAACACTGTGAGGAATTATTTTCCCGGATTGCCGCCAAGGAACACAAAGTGACGCTGGTCCGCCGTTCGGCCTATGTGAGCGATGAACTCAAAAGTTGGCGGGGCGTCGAGTTGGTGGACTGCTACACTCCGCGCCGGAAGGCTTTTGAGGCCATTACCCATACTTTTCTGGCCTTGATGGCGGCGCGTAAATATAAGCCCGATATCATACATATCCATGCCATTGGACCAAGCCTGTTGACTCCGTTTGCGAGACTGATGGGTTACACGGTGGTCGTCACCAACCACGGGCCGGATTATGACCGCCAGAAGTGGGGCGGACTTGCCAAATTCATGCTGCGCCTGGGTGAGAAGATGGGCGGGTTGTTTGCCAACGAGGTCATCGTCATCTCCACCGTGATTGCGGATATTATTCAGCGGCGCTGTCACAGGAAGTCAAACCTGATTTACAACGGAGTGCCCTTGCCGGTAAAAAGCCGGACTGATGACTACATTAGGGGGCTCAATCTTGAGCCGGAGCGCTACATCCTGGCTGTGGCCCGGCTGGTGCCCGAAAAAGGCCTGCATGATCTTTTGAGCGCCTTTGAGCAACTGAGACCCGGTTTCAAACTGGTTATTGCCGGTGATGCCGACCATGAAAGCGAATACAGCCGCGAGTTGAAAGCCCGCGCCGCAGCTAACTCTTCAGTTGTGATGACCGGCTATGTTACCGGCGAGCCCCTCAATCAGCTGTATACACATGCCGGACTATTTGTTCTGCCTTCTTATCACGAAGGTCTGCCCATTGTTTTGCTTGAAGCCATGAGTTTCGGTTTGCCCGTATTGGTTTCAGACATTCCTGCAAATAAAGAAGTAGGGTTGCCGCAGGAACGATATTTCAGATGCGGTGATGTCAACGACCTGAAAGAAAAAATGACTGCTTTGATTGAGCGGGATTTGACTTCAGATGAGCGAGAGAAGATTCGAAGACAAATAGAATCAAAATATAACTGGGATTGTATTGCCGACCAGACAATCGCTGTTTATCAAAAAGCTTTGCGTCAGTAATTTTAACAACAATCCTAATTGTCCAAGAGGAAGTTGCCGTGAGGCATGAAAATCACACAGAGTGAAGAATCTATTTTCATAATTAAGTAAACTCAGGTTAGAAAGCTATGTTCAGTCAACAATTCTACATACTGATTAATATCCTTATGGTCGCGGATGCCGTCATCCTTATTTTTACCGGGTATGCGGCATACTCCATCAGCCTTGAATTGCAAACGGGAAGCCTTGTTATGGCCTGGGCCGATTTTATCGGTTCAGTGCTGTTCTTGATGTTCCTGAATAATTATCTCATGGGGAAATATGGGTTCTATTCAATAAAGCGTTTCCGAACTTATCGGGTCATGTTTTTTGCCCTCTTTAAGGTTGTTGCGCTTGATTTCATTATTTTTGCTACGGGCGCCGTATTGATTGGTGTCAGCCCCGTCCCTCGTGTTTTTATGGTTCAGTATTTTATTTATTCTTTTATTGTATTCCTGATCGTGAGGCTGATCCTCTATTACTATCTTGATAACTTTTCCCAGCTTAGATTTAACGCCTGGAAGATTCTGCTGGTGGGTAATGAAAAGCGCATCAGGCTGGTTGCCTCGGTTCTGGAAAAACAGAAAAATTGGGGACATCAGGTTGTAGGGTGTGTGTCTGTAAGCGGCGAAGAAAATCATGATCCGGGAGACTTTTGTAAATTAGGAGAAATGAAAGACTTTGACAATATCCTGCGGGAACACGAAATTGATGAGGTCATATTTGCCCTGCCCAGGGAATATCCGGTTAAAATAGAACAGTTGCTGACTAAGTGCGAAGAAATCGGCGTTGCCTTCAGAATTATCCCGGGCTTATTCGACATCGATAATCAACATCACATCAAGGTCGACTCCCTTTTAGGCATCCCGACTTTGACACGTCCTTCTTTGCAAATAACCGCTTCCGGATTATTTTATAAGAGAATCCTTGACTTGGTGGGTGGTCTTTTCGGATTAATTGTACTTCTTATTATTTATCCTTTTATTGGTTTAGCCATCAAGTTGAATTCGTCCGGGCCGGTTTTCTTCAAGCAATTAAGAATCGGCAAGAACGGGCGGCGGTTTTATCTGTACAAGTTTCGCACGATGGTGATGGATGCGGAAACGAAGAAATCAGAACTGATGAAACACAATGAAATGACGGGGCCCATGTTCAAAGTGGAAGATGACCCGCGCATAACCAGCGTGGGCAAGTTCCTGCGCAAGACGTCATTGGATGAAATGCCGCAATTTATTAATGTGCTAAGGGGTGAGATGAGCCTCGTCGGCACCCGGCCGCCGACGCCTGATGAGGTTCAGCAATATGAAGACTGGCATCTAAGGCGCATTTCCACTAAACCGGGGATCACCGGTTTGTGGCAAATTTCCGGACGCAACGCCATCAAAGATTTTACAGAAGTTGTAAAGCTTGATCTTCAGTATATTGATAGTTGGCGGTTTGCAACAGACCTTTGGATACTCTGGAGGACAGTCTGGGTGGTTCTGGCCCGAAAAGGCGCGAAATGAAGGAGTAATGAGTTGGTCATTGACTCAAAGACTTACATAAGAAGGATAATATTATGAGAAATAAATTTTGGGACGAGGCGTGGGTCAAGGCCTGTATCCTATTGGGTTTGTTTATCGCGGCTTATTGGGTACCGCTAAAAACGATTGTGAATGTCTGGTGGACGGATGAAGACTATTCCTATGGTTTTTTAATCCCGCTATTTTCCGCCTATCTGCTTTGGGAAAAGCGAAAGGTTTTGCGAAGTATACAGTTTAAAACAGCCTGGCCCGTCCTGCCTTTTCTAATATTCTTCGTGCTGCTGTCATTATATGGAATTCTCGGTTCCAGCGGCAATATATCCATGCCGGCTGTCCCCATCCTGATTATTCTCTTTACCGCTTTTTGTTTTGGCATGGAAACCATCCGTCGATTGATCATGCCGCTTGGTTTTCTCATATTTATGATCAGGATTCCTCCCAGCATCGAGGGTTCACTCGGTTTGTATCTCAAACAGATTTCCTCAAAATTGGGCGGCGCCATTATCGCTTTGTTTAATATTTCTGTAAATGTCAGCGGGAACATCATCGACCTGGGCGTGACACAATTACAGGTTGTGGATGCTTGCAGCGGCATGAGATATCTATTCCCCTTGATGGCCCTGGGGATTGTCTATGCGTATTTTTTTGAGAAAGTTATCTGGAAACGCGTCTTCTGTGTATTGGCAACAATTCCCATCGCCGTATTGACAAATACATTGCGTATAGGGATAACAGGCATTCTTACAAACTACTATGGCCCAACAGTGGCGCAAGGATTCTTCCATAGTTTCTCAGGTTGGCTTCTTTTCATGGTAGCTTTAGCATGCCTTTTTCTTTTGGGACGGATTCTTGCCTTCTTTCCGCCTGAAAAAGCAGCAATACAGTTATCTGATACTCCTAAAGTTGACACGCAAAACGAATCACTTCCGTCAGGCAGTATTAACTTGGCTTTTATAATTTCTGCCGGGCTTCTGGTCTTGGTTCTGATATTCAGTCTGAGCACTAAAGCATTGCCTCCTGTCAAAATTCAAGGCGGCATCGCGAGTTTTCCACTCGAATTTGCCGGTTGGCAGGGACGCTCGGAATATGTGGATCCGGAGATCATTATTCAATCAGGCGCTGAAGAATCGTTCAGCGGGATTTATCAAAATAATTCCGGTGATGTAGTTTCGCTCTATGTGGGTTATCGAAGCACGGCATTCCTCTCCAATGACAATTTCTTCCATAGCCCGACGGTTTGTATTCCTTCAGCGGGGTGGATAACAAGAGAAACGTCGATACATGTTATAAAAGATGTGCCCTTCTTCGGGGATATGAAGGTTGCTAAAATGCTTATCGAGAAGGGATTGGATAAACAACTCGTTTATTTCTGGTTTCAAACAAAAGACAAGGCTACACATAATAAAGAGATCAACCGTTTTCACCTTGCTGTGCATGCGATAAAACGGGACAATACATATGATCTTTTTATAAGGCCTGTCGCTTCCTTGCAGCGTAACGAAACTATCGGCAATGCTGAAGCTCGAATGGATAAGTTTGTCAGAGACATGATGGGAACGATGCTTGGGTTTTTAAAGGAACGGCAAATCAAAAAATAAACAAGTGAAGGTTGCTGCTTGCATGCCGCAATCACGAAAATCAGGAGGAAGTATGATGTTCACAAAACACAGGTTAATTACAGGGATCACAATGATACTGATCATTTTGACTTCAGTGTCCTGTAGCGGGCCTGACCAGAAAAAGGTTAAATTCTACAATAAAGGCAAGGCATTGTATGAAAAAGGAGAATTGGTAAAAGCCAAACTGGAGTTTAAAAATGCCATCCAGATTGATCCTAAATATGCCGATGCCTACCACATGCTGGGCATGGTCGCATTGAAAACAGGGGATTACAGAGGGGCTTATGGTAGCTTCGCCAAAGTGGTCGAACTCTCACCACAACATTGGGACGCTCAGTTACAATTGGGCAAGTTTCTGCTGGCTTCCGGAAATATTGATGACGCCATGGGCAAGGTAGACATGGTCTTAAAAGTTGACGCGAAAAAGGAGGATGCTCTCATTCTGAAGGGAGCTATCCTGCTGAAGCAAAAAGATATCGGCGGCGCTCTAAAATTTCTGGAATCCGTTGTGGGGCGCGATGTCCGCAAACCGGATGGCTACTTATTCTTGGCCGGTATTTACATGCAGAAGGGAGATGCGCAAAGCGCCGAGAAAACATTGCGTGAGGGCATCAAGGTCAACGAGAAGGCGATTTCCCTTTATCTTGCCCTTGCTGACTTTTATCTGAAGAAGAAACAGGTTGATGAAGCAGTGGGCCTTATGAAAAAGGTCGTCGAGATAGAGCCTGATGTCAGTCAACATCGCCTGGTTCTGGCTGGAATCTACTGGAGTTCGGGTAAGGAGCAGGAGGCCGTCGAGGTTCTGAAGACATTTGTTTCCGCCGATCCGAAAAAGGAAGAACGATGGATTCAGGTGGCGCAATTTTATTCCAAAAGAAATAAACTATCCGATGCCGAGCAGCAGTTGAAAGAAGGAATCCGCCAGAATGGCAAAAGTTTCCAGATTCGTTTTGCCTTGAGTTCTTTCTATCTCGCCACAAACCGTCCCGATCAGGCCATTTCTACTCTTCAGGAGTGTTTAGGCTTGAAGAGTGACCCGGCAAATCCGGATATCCTGCAAACCAAGAATTCGTTGGCAGGAATCTATCTTGGCCGGCAGGAAGTTGACAAAGCAGCAAAATATGTTGAAGAAGTGGTCAAGGAGAGTCCCAAGGATGTCGATGCCAATTTCGCCAAAGGAACCATCCATCTTATGAAAGGTGAAGGGGGACAAGCGGTTTCCGCCTTTAGGATTGTGGTTAACGAAAGGCCGCAGTTCATACCTGGACACGTAAGTCTGGCGAATGCTCATGCTCTCAACAAGGAACCGAGACTTGCCTTTGACATTCTACGAAATGCCCTGAAAACAGCGCCGGATGCGAGAGACATCTTTCGCGCCATGGCCCGTCTGTATGCTGCGCAAAAAGATTTCCAGAGCGCTGAATCACAGTATCGCAAGATTCTGGATAAAAATCCAAACGATCTGGAAGTCAAAGCCGATCTGGGAAATCTGATGTTGATCAGAGGTGATTTTAAAGGTGCGGAGAAAGAATATGCCGACATCAAGAGGCGTATTCCTGGTCAACCTCTTGGCTATATGAAGCTGAGCGCTCTTTATATTATTCAACATAAGTGGGACAAAGCTATTGGAGAACTGGAGCAAGTCCTGCGGATTAATCCGCAGGACTGGAGAACAATAAACGACCTGGCATATCTTTTAAGTGAATACGGCAAAGGGAAAAAGGATATTGACCGGGCGCTTGTTCTGGTTGAGAAAGCCAGATCCTTTAATCCGGAAAATCCGGCCATGCTGGATACTCTTGGCTGGGTTTACTATCGAAAGGGCGACATGAATCAGGCCTTGAATTGGCTGGGGAAAGCCCAGTCCAGGGCGCCGGGAAATCCCGTCATTAATTACCACCTGGGTAAGGCTTATTATAGCGCCGGGAATACTGGAAAAGCAAAAGAGTATCTTCATCTTTCTCTCGCGTCCAAGGTAAGTTTTCCCGGGAAGGACGATGCGGAAAAAACTTTGGCCGGTATCCGTTAATCAAGGAATGTCTTCGGTAAATTTAAAGATTAAAATATGTATTATGAAGGAGTGAAAGAATAATGCTGCGAAAAATATTAATTTTGATGATCTTGATCGGGTTGCTGGGAGCGTCATCGCCAAACCTTTCATGGAGTAAGAGCGGAGATACCGCTCCTTCCGTATCGGCGTCATCAGCAAAGCAAGTGGCTGTTGAGCCTGCATTACCTTCATCGCCGGAAATGGCGCTCGATGAAGGGGACTACCTGATCGGTCCGGGAGATGTGCTGGATATTTCCGTATGGAAGGATGAGGCTCTAACCCGTTCTTGTGTCGTCCGTCCTGATGGCGCCATCTCATTTCCTTTAATTGGAGATATCCAGGCAACCGGGAAGACCCCCTCGCAACTCAAAGCGGAGATGGAGGGCAAACTCGATCGCTATGTCCCCGGGGGGCACCCTGTCTTTAGAAGTTAAACAGATCAACAGTCTGATCATCTACGTTATCGGTAAAGTTAATGCTCCCGGCCGGTTTATTATGAATGCCAATGTTAATGTTCTGCAAGCCATTGCCGCCGCTGCGGGGCTCAATCCCTTTGCGAAGCGCAATAAGATCAAGGTTTACCGGCAGGGGAAAAATGAGACGATCATCTTCCCCTTCGAGTATGACGAAGTTATTGAAGGGAATCGTCTGGAGCAGAACATACGACTGCTGAGAGGCGATGTGGTTGTCGTTCCATGATGGATTATCGGCGCTATCTTTTTTTTGTTATTGTCCTGTTGTCTTGCCCATCGCTGGTATGGGGAAACGAATTCCGTCTTGTGCCGTCCATCTTTGTCAGGGAGGAATATAACGATAATGTCTTTTTTGCGGCAAATGACATCAAGAGGGATTTCGTTACGACGATTTCTCCGGGTCTCGAAATGGTGAACAACACGGATAGACTGGAAACAAATCTCATGGCGCGGCTGAACAGGATTGACTACGCCGATAACCGGGAAAGCAGCGCAACAGATCAACTCTACAATGGCAAATTCCGGTATCATGCCACGCCCCTGTTCAATATTTCCGCTGAAGGAGGTTACGTGAGGGATTCTCGACCGGATCGCGATATTCTAACTTCCGGGATTATCCTGTCAACTGTGCCCCGGAATCGTTACAGCGCTTCTTTGTCCGCCGATTATCAGTTTAGCGAAAAAACTGCATGGGGGGTGTCTTATGCTTTTGGCAGGGATGACTATGGAAGTACGAGATATACTGATGATGTCTCCCATGATGTTAATGCAGGGCTGGTATATGATCTGGGCCAATATTTCCAGAGAGTAAAAGGAAGGGTCAACCTGGGTTACAGTAATTATGTTTTTTCCGATTCCCGCATTGACTCTGTCATGTGCACTGTAGGCTTTTCCCGGGATTTCAGTGAAACAGGGAGTATACTGATCGATAGCGGTATCCGCCATACGTGGTCTGAAATTTCCACATACCAGCTTTGGCCAGTATTCCTCCCCCCATTTTTTTACTACGAAAGAGTAAATGTGAAGCAGAATAACGATGGCTGGGGCTGGGTAGGTAATGTGTCTCTGAACTATAAAGGAGAACTCGGTAATGGCAGTTTCACATATAACAGAGATATTACACCGGCGAGCGGTTTGAATGGTGCGGTGGAGCGCAACGCTTTGATGCTATCAACCCGGTACAGGATGACGTCTGAAATTTCAATTCTTTTCTCAGCCGGCTATTACACGAATAAGTCTGATGCCGGGCAATTCTCCACACAGGTCATTGACGAACGAACCATCCGGGTCAGTCCGGGCGTCCGTTACGAATTTTCAAAAAACATTTATCTCGAGTCATCTTATGATTATACAGCAGTTGACTATCTGGAATCGAACACGTCGGCTAACAGGAATCTCTTGTCGATCCGTCTGTACATACAGCACCCCATTTGGGAGTAAGCAGGATTAATTAAAATAATTAGAAGGGACTTTATTATGGAACAGAATAAAACTATAACATTCAAAGATTTTGTTGCAATAGTCAAAAGGAGGCGATGGGCGCTCATCGTGCCGGCAATTGCCGTTTTTCTCTTGTCGGTAGTCGTCATCATGGTTTGGGAACCCGTTTACCGTTCCACGTCCACCATTCTGATCGAAGAGCAGGAAATCCCCCGGGAATACGTCATGGCCACGGTGACAAGCTATGCCGAACAGCGCCTGCAAAGCATCAATCAGCGGATCATGAGTTCCTCGCGCCTTCTCGAGATCATCAACCGTTTCAATCTTTATGCGGATAAACGAAACCGGTTTACGACCGAGGAGATCGTCGAGAACATGCGAAAAAAAGATATTAAGTTCTCGACGATTACCGCGGATATAGTCGATCCCCGGTCAGGAGTAGTAAAACCGGCAACCATTGCTTTTTCGCTTTCTTATGAAGGAAAAAATCCGCTGGTCGTCCAGCAGGTCGCCAATGTTCTCGCTTCACTCTATCTTGAGGAGAATATCAGGGTTGTCCAGCAGCAGACAACAAGCACCTCGAAATTTCTTGAGGATGAGATGAAAGATGTCCAGGCCAAACTGGTTGAATTAGAGAAAAAAATTGCTGTCTACAAAGAAAAGAATCCGCGTTCCCTTCCCGAACTCCTCCAGTACAATCTTCAAACCCTGGATTGGACCGACAGGAATTATGAGCAATTCAATGACCAGCTCCGTACTCTTAAGGAGAAGGAGAGCTATCTGCAGAGTCAACTGGCGAGCATGTTGCCTCAGGCGGAACTCTTAAAGGAACTCCGGGCAAAACTTATCAGCCTTAAGTCAAAGTATTCTGACGAATATCCTGATGTGAAAAAAACGAAAGCGGAAATAGCGGAGCTTGAAAAAAAGAGTAATTATGAAGACGTCCAGACAAACGTCCCGAAAAAACAGGACAACCCGGCCTATGTAGCGCTTGACGCGCAACTGGCCAGCACACAATCGGAAATCAGTTCGGTCAAGCGTCAGCTTGAGGACGCAAAAAAGAAGAGGACCGATTACAGCCGAAGGTTGGAGGCGTCCCCGAGGGTGGAGGAAGGATATAAAAACCTGTTAGTGGAAAGAAACAACACCCAGCTAAAGTACGATGATCTCATGAAAAAATTTATGGAAGCCAGGGTGGCTCACGGGCTGGAAAAGGGACAAATGGGTGAACGTTTCACCTTGATTGATCCGGCCAGGCTTCCGGAAAAACCGGTTAAACCGAATCGTCCCGTAGTTCTTCTGATAGGGCTTCTTCTGGGGATCGGCGCAGGTGTGGGAACAGCATCTCTGCAAGAGACTACTGATAAGTCGACGCGCACCTCGGAAGACCTTGCAACAAATTTCCCTTTTCCTGTCCTTTCTGAAATACCGGAAATTATCACATTACAGGATGAACGGCGCAGAAAGAGGCGTTTCAAGATAATAGCCGGTGTTGTTATTCTCTCGCTGGTAATTGTTGTTATGATTGTCCATTTCCTTGTGATGGATCTGGATGTTCTGTGGGCGCGTCTCTCAAGATATTTGGCATTATAAAAAGCAGGTTGAAAAGGATGGTTCAATGATAGGCAAAATCAAAGAAAAAATATCGCGTTATAAAAAAGGCAAAAAAGATGCAGAGAAAAAGGAGCCAGATTTAACTTCGCGGGTAAAAACTGCTGAAGAGAATAAAGAGCGGCAGGGATGGATTTCGCCAAACTATTCCCAGTCCAAGCGTGTTTATCTGGATCCCGGACTCATCGCAGAAAACCGTTGTTTCGCACATCTGGACAATGTTCCGGAGATGGAAGCATACCGGGTACTGCGGACGCAGATCATGCAGCGGACCCGGGGAACCGGTTGCAACACGATCATGGTTACCAGCGCCCTGCCCGGTGAGGGAAAAACAATTACAGCCATTAATCTCGCTTTCACTTTTGCCCGTGAGTTCCAGCATACGGTGCTGCTGGTTGATGGTGATTTGAGAAAACAGAATATCCATAAATATCTGGGATACGCCGGTGACAGGGGATTGATAGATTATCTGGCAGATAGCGCCCCTTTGCCCGAACTCATCAAATGGTCGGGAATCGAAAAAATTACACTCATTTCCGGGGGGCGTTCTTGTCAGGAAAGCGCAGAGATGCTGGGATCGCCACGTATGAAGGAACTTGTGTCCGAAATGAAAAGCCGCTACCACGAACGGTATATTATCTTCGATGTCCCTCCAGTTCTTTCCGGAGCCGATGCTCTGACTTTTTATCCTCTTGTTGACTATATCATTGTTGTGGTTCAGGCCGGGAAAACATCGATGGACGATGTCAAAAAGGCTGTCCAGTTTCTTCCGCAGGAGAAGATTCTCGGCTTTGCGCTGAACCGTTGTTTAACGTTGTCACAATCCGAGTATAATGGGCAATGAGATCAGAGTCCCCTTCCGTTTCTTTCTAGTGTCGTGTCAATCCAGAAATGTCATTTCGACCGCAGGGAGAAATCTAAGATTTTTCAGCTGTGAAGGCTCCTTCGAAATGACAGAGTATCGTTGACATGACACTAGCCGGAGGTCTGGGTGTGGAAGTTTTTTTATTTTCCTTTCAAGTACAAAACAGCGTCTACCTGTCCCTTTTGTCTTTTTTTTGCTTTGGTGGTGATATTAGCGTTTATCGTTAACTTTGAAGTCTCATCCGCATGGAGTGAAAACCGTCGCAAAATGTGGCTGTTTTTTCTTGGGGAGGTTAAATCTTTAGGGAGAAAAACTATCAACTTCCTTAATATCTGATCTGATTTGTTTTGGTTATTTACTTTCGATGTATGACTTTCTTATCTTTCAAATCATTATGCGCTTCCCTGCCGGCGAATTTATAACCAAAGCTTCTTATAGTAAAAATATATTGCGGATTATTGATGTCTTTTTCAAGGGTTTCACGAAGTCGGCATATATGAGCGTCAACCGTTCGGGGTTCAACAAATGTATCATCTCCCCATATATAATAGAGTATTTGTTCTCTAGAGTAAACTCTGCCGGGATTTTTAGCTAAAAAATGCAATATTTTCAATGCTTTGGGACTAAGATTAATTTTTTTCCCATTTAAAGTTACTTCAAAAGTTTTGTAATCTATTTTAAGGTCTTTATATTTCAGTATACTGGTTTTATCTGTTGCTGAAATTGTTTCCGCCCTCCTTAATACCGCGCGTATTCTCGCGATCAGTTCTTTTAAATTAAACGGTTTCACTATGTAATCGTCAGCCCCCATTTCAAATCCTATTATTCTGTCCATATCATC
>JQOA01000002.1 GCA_000753945.1 Smithella sp. D17
AGAAGAAAGAAGTTTAATTAACAAATAATAAAACTTAGGAGATGCCCAATGGCAAAAGAAGTACAGTCTGATGAAGTTAATAAATTAATTTTACTGGGCGAAGAAAAAGGTTTTCTAACTTACGATGATGTCAACGATACATTGCTGCCGGATGTAACATCTTCGGAGCAAATTGATGATATTATTATGCTTTTTGGAGAAAAGAATATTGATATCATTGATACCGAGCAGGGCGAAAAGTTGACTGTGAAAAAACCGGTTAAAGATATAAGCATTGGCACCACTAATTTTAAAGAGATGCTGGCTCTGGTTTCCACTGTAGACAAAACCGGCGACCCGGTAAAAATGTATCTGCGCGAGATGGGATCGGTTTCTCTGTTGAGTCGCGAAGGAGAAGTGGAAATAGCCAAAAAAATCGAGGAAGGCGCGCGCGAAACAATGTCGGCAATTTTTCGTCTGTCCGTTTCGATTAATGAAGTGTTCAATATCGGAGATAAACTGATAAGCGGTGAAATTAAGAGCAAACATGTTGTCGACAATATTGAAGATGAAGAAGGCTTCATGGAAGAGGATGAACATAAGGAAAGAATCCTGAAACTGATAGGCAGAATTAGGAAATTTAATGATGAAAATAATATTTTGCGCGCGAAGCTCAAGTCCAGTACTTTAAGTATTAAGAAGCGAGAATTATTAAAAGCCGACTTGGAGAAAAACACAAAAAACATTATCACTCTTTGCCGGAAGATTCGTTTCAGTAAAAAACAAATTCATCGGTTTATTGAACGCCTGCGGAATTCCGCTGATGAAATTGAAGTGGCGGAAAAAGTTGCTGCGCCTTACAAAAAAGAAACAAAAACAACCGCAGCTAAGTCGAAAAAAGATAAAAGAGGTGTTGCCAAAAAAGAAGTTATTCAGGTAAAACCGTCTAAAAAAAATGATGCGGCAGTCAGGGAAGCGCATAAAAAGATAAGGCAAATTGAAAAGGAAGTAGGTATATCAGCAACAGCTCTTAAAACGATTATTAAGACGATAGAAGAAGGTGAAAGAAAAGCGGAAATAGCTCAACGGACGCTTGTAGAAGCAAATTTACGGCTGGTTGTGAGTATCGCTAAAAAATACACTAATCGTGGATTGCAGTTTCTGGATTTGATTCAGGAAGGCAATATCGGTTTGATGAAGGCCGTGGATAAATTTGAGTATCAGCGTGGTTATAAATTTTCTACTTATGCTACATGGTGGATCAGACAGGCGATCACACGGGCTATTGCTGATCAAGCGCGTACGATAAGAATTCCTGTTCACATGATTGAGACAATCAACAAGCTTATTCGCACTTCCCGTTATCTGGTGCAGGAGTTAGGTCGAGAGCCTACCCCTGAAGAAATAGCCAATAAAATGGAATATCCGCTGGAAAAAGTCAGGAAAGTATTAAAAATTGCCAAAGAACCGATTTCTTTGGAAACTCCTATCGGTGAAGAAGAAGACAGCCATTTAGGCGATTTTATCGAAGATAAAAAAATTATATCTCCTTCGGAAGCAACGATCAATATAGATTTGGCGGAACAAACGCGGAAAATATTAAAAACACTGACTTCGCGTGAAGAGAAAGTTTTACGAATGCGTTTTGGTATTAGCGACCGTTTAAATTCTTTGATGGGAGAAGAAAGAGCGTCAACGGATTTAACAGAGACATTTACGGAAGTTACCGAAGTTATTGAAGCCCCTGTATTAAAAAAAGTAAAGGATAAATCGAAGAAACGTTCAGCAAAATAGTAAAATAATATTGACAATCTGTCTATTTGAATATATCAAGTCTTATTTGACGTATAACAAAGAAAATGGGGGGCCTATAGCTCAACTGGTAGAGCCACCGGCTCATAACCGGTAGGTCCCTGGTTCGACTCCAGGTGGGCCCACCAGATAAAACTAGAAGGAAAGCAATGACGACCATAGGGCAAATCATTTTTCGTAAAGGCAAAGGAGGTTTAACAACATTTGTAACTGCCGTGATGGGACGAACAGTGTCATCATTACACGGTACAGATGATAAACCTATAAAGATTTATCCTTAAAAAAAATGCACCCCTGGAAGGTGCATTTTTTTTATCCAAAATTACAATAGATGAAGGAGAAAGTTATTGAAAGAGAATTTATTATTATTAATAAAACTTCAGGAATGTGATTCACAGTTAGTCAATTTATCCTCCAAGAAAAAAAAACTACCGGAAGATACAGATAAGCTGGATAAAGAATTCAACTCTTTTAAAGAAGGAATCGAGAAAAACAAAACAAAGTATGATGAACTTAAATCCCGCCATACGGAAAGTGAAAACAAGATTAAAAGACTCAATGAGGGCATTGTAAAAACAAAAGAAAGGTTGCTGGAGGTCAAGAACAATAAAGAATACCAGGCTATGCTCAAGGAAATAGACATTGCCGAATCATCGCGCGGTAACATTGAAACGGAAATAATCTCGATATTGGAAGAGTTGGATAAACTTTCTGTTTTAGTAAAAAAAGATGAGGAAATATTCAAACAGAGCAAAAACAAATACGAACAGGAAAAGAAAACAATGGAGAACGATTTAAATACAATAGATGCCGATATTTTGGATTGGGAAAAGAAGCGTATTGATTTGAGAAAGAATGTTGCTGAAGATCTCCTGGCTAAGTATGAAAAAATAAAAAAAAGAAATCAGGGCATCGGTGTAATTTCCGTTTGGAAATCGGTATGCAACGGATGCCATATGAATATTCCGCCGCAGCTTTACAATGAATTGCAAAGATCGGAAGAGTTGCTTAGTTGTCCCAATTGTGACCGGATTATGTATTTTCAGGATATGGAGAAACCGGCTTAATTCCTATGGTGGAGAGAAATTATAAATTATTCAGTGACGGCGCTTGCCGTGGCAATCCCGGTGTTGGTGGCGCTGGTGCTGTCATAACGGATGATCGGGAAAATGTTGTTTGGGAAGGCAAGAAATATTTGGGACACTGCACCAATAACATCGCTGAATACAGAGCGCTCATTATGGGGCTGAATGGCGCGCTTGATAATGGTTATAAGAATCTGGAAGTCTATCTCGATTCAGAACTTCTGGCCAGGCAAATCAACGGTTCCTACCGTGTTAAAAATGAAAACCTGAAAATTCTAATGAAAGATATACGAGGCTTACTGTCTTCTTTTGATTCAGTTGCGGTTAGACACGTTCCCCGGCTTCACAACAGTCATGCCGATAGGTTAGCCAATCTGGCGATTGATGAAAATTAAAGGGGCTGTTGAAAAACGCTCATCTGCTACGTTGCGCTGCGAACCGTACCATTCAACATATGTACAGTACGCCTCGTGGTTCTGTTTTTGCGCGCCTTGCATCTGAGCATTTTTGAACAGCCTCCAAACAATAAACTCCTCAAATGGAAATGTGCTAGGACTGTTCCATTTCCGTTATAAGCCACTTTTTTGCAGGATTTGCATTTGATGATGGCTATGTATTTATATATACCAGGATAGGCAAAATTAGAAAAACAATCTTTCGGGAAGAAAGAAATTGTATTGAAACGCGCTGGAAGATAAATCTGTTTGGGACTATGTCACCTGCCGATGAATATTTATGAGGTTTTGCTTTTTAGGTTCTGTTTGGTCACGGCCAGATTATCGCGGTGGATTACTTCGTCATAATCTTTATGGCCCAGAACCTGGTTGATCTGAGATGTTTTCAGTCCCTTGATTTTGTTAATTTCAGCGGAACTGAAATTAACTAATCCTTTGGCTAGAATTGCGCCTTTGCGATCAACACAGACGACCGGATCGCCCAAATCAAAATCTCCTTCCACGTCAATGATGCCTGAAGGAAGCAGGCTCTTGCCTTTTTCCAGCAATGCTTTTTTTGCTCCATCGTCAATTATAAGTTTGCCTCGGGGGCGCAGGGTGAAAGCGATCCAGTATTTCTTAGAGTTCAGGCGATGTGACATGGGCAAAAACAGCGTGCCTATTTCTTTGCCCTCCATGATATCAATTAAAACTTTTTTCTTTTTCCCCGGAGCTATAATGCAGGGAATGCCGATAGCCGTAACTTTCTTGGCAGCCTGAAATTTGCTTTTCATTCCTCCTGTGCCCGCGGATGATGTTTCATCCGTAGCGGCGGCCTCCATTTCTTCGGAACATTCACTGACAACTCGTATAAGTTTAGCTTTTTTAGATACCATCGGATTGCAATCATAAAGTCCGTCAGTGCTGGTCAGGTTAATAAAAAGATCGGCTTCAATTATGTTGGCGATCATTGCGGCAAGATTGTCGTTATCTCCGAATTTTATTTCATCAACAGCGACGGTATCGTTTTCATTGATAATAGGAATGGTTCCCCATTCCATCAGCGTCGAAAGAGTATTGCGGATATTCAAATATCTCTGGCGATCGGTAACATCGGAAAACGTCAAAAGTATTTGAGCGACATAAAGTCCGTTTTTTTCGAAAGATTTGGAATAGACGCGCATTAATCTTCCCTGACCGATAGCGGCTGCGGCCTGTTTTTGGGGAATGCTTTTAAGGCTTTCAGTAATATTCATGCGATGTTTGCCTGAAACAATCGCACCGGAAGTTACCAATACTACGGAATATCCTTTTTGCACCAAACTGGACATATCCGACACCAGGGAATCAATGATTTTCAGATCCAGGCCGTCACTACCGGTCAAGACCGCAGAACCGACCTTGATAAGAATTGTTTTGGCATTGGCGAGGACATCCTGGCGAATATTTTTCATGACTTTATTTGCGTCCGGTTTAACTTAATATTTTAATTATCCTGTTGAGAATTTCTTTTATTCCTTCTCCGGTAACAGCGGAAAAAGGATGTAATATTATGCCTTTTTTTTTGAATAGAGCAACTTCTTTTTTGGCATTTTCTTTCACATAAGGAAGGTCGATTTTATTAAGAACCACAATTTGCGGCTTTTCCATCAATTCGGGATTATAATGCTGTAGTTCCTCGTTGATTGCGCTATAATTAGACCAGGCGTTAATATTGGGCTCCGTGGAAATATCAATAATGTGAAGCAGCAGGGATGTTCTTTCTATATGTTTTAAAAATTTGATGCCCATGCCCAGGCCGTCATGCGCGCCGGAGATGAGGCCCGGTATATCGGCAATGACAAAACTTTTACTGTCTGAATATTTTACAACTCCCAGGTGCGGTGTAATAGTGGTGAAAGGGTAATCGGCTATTTTGGGTTTCGCTGCCGACACGCGGGAAATAAAAGTTGACTTTCCGGCGTTGGGAAACCCGATAATGCCTACATCGGCCAGCAATTTCAATTCCAGTTTGAGCGTAAACTCCTCACCCTCCATTCCCTCTTGAGCGAAGCGGGGTGTCTGATGTGTGGATGTTGTAAAGTGAGCGTTTCCTTTGCCGCCAATGCCGCCGTGGGCAACGATAAAAGTTTGTTCCGGTTGAGATAAATCGGCGAACACTTCCCCTGTTTCAAAATTTTTTACGATTGTTCCCACCGGTACGGCAACTACAAGATCTTCAGCGCTTTTACCGGTGCGATGGTTGCCTGAGCCGTGACCGCCATTTTTAGCAAATTGATGCTGTTGATATTTTAAATCCAGCAGGGTGTGATGGCTTTCCGTCGCGCGGAAAATAACATCGCCGCCTTTCCCGCCGTCGCCGCCGTCGGGTCCGCCTTTCGGCACGAATTTTTCACGCCGGAAACTCACACAACCTTTTCCGCCGTGACCGGCCTTGACATAAATTTTTGCTTCATCAACAAATTTCATAAATAGTGCCCGGATAGATTTATTAGTTAAAATAAATGTCTTTATATTTCGACATCATCATCCCGCGTCGCTTTGCTCCTGGGATAGTTCGACCAACGCTTTGAGCTTCACTTCGTTCGCTGTCAGCGGGTCTCACTAAAATAAAAAGGCGCTTGTTGAACAGCGCCTTTTAAATTTAAATATGCAGCTATCATTTTTATGATGCGTAAACGCTCACTTTTTTTCTCGTTTTATCAAGCCTTTCATATTTTACCACGCCGTCAATCAGCGAAAAAATAGTAAAATCCTTACCCAATCCCACATTATTGCCCGGGTGAATTTTTGTTCCTACCTGTCGCACAATGATAGAGCCCGCGTTGATTTTCTGGCCGGCAAACACTTTTATGCCCCGTCTTTGAGAATTACTGTCTCTACCATTGCGGGAGCTTCCTTGACCTTTTTTATGTGCCATGACTTCCTCCGCTTATATTGAAATCTTTGTTATTTTCATATTGGTTAAATTTTGGCGATGTCCGGTCTTCTTATGAAAACCTTTGCGTCGTATCATATGGTAAACTATAAGTTTCGGACCTTTCTTTTGAGATATAATCTTGCCGACAACCTTGGCACCCTCTACAAAAGGCTTGCCAATCTTTACATCTTTATCGTCGGAGACCATCAGGACTTCATTAAAAACAACTTCATCTCCCTTTTCACCCATAAGTTTTTCCACAGATAAAACATCACCTTCAGTTACCTTGTGCTGTTTCCCACCTGTTTTTATTACTGCATACATAAGCATACCCTTCTTACTTGAATTGAAATTGAACCTGTAGCTTATAGATAAAATGGATCTTTTTGTCAATAGAATTTAAGTATTAATGAAAAATATTTTATTCCGGGTTCGATTTATAGCTAAGTAGCTGAATTTATACCACAAAATAAAGGTTGATAAACTTTAATATTTAATTAAACTTGCTAAGTTGGAATTAAAAAGAGGATAATATATAATTTCACTATATAATCAACATGCCAAAGCTCAAAACGCATGGTTTTACGCATTATACTGGGGCAGTTAAGAATTTATTCGGAGTGATGCCCGGATTAAGTAAAGCGAGGATGCACATGAGAGCGCCGTCTCAGATGGAATTTGCCGAGTTTTTGCTTGATTTGTACGGCGGATTGCTAAACGGTTTCGAAAAGCCGAAAAAATTTATTCATGTCATGGATGCCGTTGTCGGTATGGAAGGTGAGGGGCCTGGCCCTTCAGGAAAGCCGAAAAATATAGGAGCCGTTATAGTAGGGGACGATGCCGTGGCCTTGGACTATGTTGCAGTCAACCTGGTGGGCCTCAAAATTAAAAAAGTCTTTACTCTTACGGAGGGATTCCGGCGCGGATATGGAGTTAAATCGCCTGATGACATACAGATGAGGGGCGAATCTCTGGAAGACATGCGAATAAATGATTTTTTGCCGCCGAAGAGCGTTGTGAGAGGAGGCATTATATGGCCATTGACATCACCGACGATCAAAAATCTTTTTGTAGAAAAACCTGTGCCGAGAGTTGAAATTTGCACGCTCTGCTACAATTGCCTGAAAGTGTGTCCCGCTGAAGCTATTGCTAAAGCAGATGACGCCAAAGTACCCCGGTATAATTACCAAAAATGTATCCGTTGTTTTTGTTGCATGGAAACGTGTCCGGAGGCTGCCATTAACTAACTTGAAAAAGGGTGTTTTACAGTGGTTGATGCGAACATGAACCGACAGAAACTGGGAGATCGTGGGGCTGTTGAAAAAAGCTCATCTGCTGTGTTGCGCTGCAAACCGCACCGCTCAACGTATATTCATATACGCCTCGCGGTTCGGCTTTTTGCGCGCCTTGCATCTGAACATTTTTGAACAGTCCCATAGTACCTATGAACTAAAGTTATAGTGTAAATTATACGGAGGTTGATGATGAACGCTAATGCTCCAGTAGTGCTTATCAGTGGATGTTCAACGGGAATAGGTCGCGCGCTGGCGGTAGAATTTGCCGCGCGTAACTGGCGGGTATTTGCCACCGCCCGAAGACCGGAAGTTATCAATGATCTGAAAGCCCCGAACGTGGATGTATCCGTCCTGGATGTAACTGATGAAACGTCTATAAAGGCTTGTGTAGATTATGTCATCGCTAAAGCCGGCCGGATTGACATGCTGGTCAACAACGCGGGGCTTCTTCTTATTGGACCTCTGGTTGAACTGGAAATCAGCGAATTGCGGCGTCAGTTTGAAACTAACGTGATAGGACTCAACGCGCTAACCCGTGCAGCCGTCCCTCACATGATTAAGAGAAAATCGGGCAAAATAGTGAACATCAGCAGTGTTTCGGGAGTACTGCCGACGCCGTTTGCCGGAGCATATTGTTCCACGAAAGCGGCCTTGACCGCGTTGTCCGATTCTTTGCGCATGGAACTGGCTCCCCTTGGTATAAAAGTTATAACGGTACAACCGGGCGGCATCAAATCAAATTTATCAATTAACGCAGACAAAGAACTCGAACGTTTCAAAAAAACTCCTTACGGTCCGATACAAAATTTCATTGTCGCGCGGGCAAATGCTTCACAGGAAAATGCAACCCCAGCGGAAACTTTTGCTAAAGAACTCGTCGATAAGCTTGTGCTGGGAAAAACGCCAAAGTTCATCCGTCTGGGAAAAGATTCGACGCTGCTCCCTCTTATTGCCAGGTTTCCCCGAGCGTTCACCGACGCGTTGCTCAGTAAAAAGTTCGGACTTGATAAGCTTGGCACAGACTAAAATTAAGATTATGGCGATAATCAATATAAAATCCATAATTTCCTTGACATAAAAAATCATGCTACTTATAGTTTTGCCATCCAAAATTGATTTATCATTAAAAATAAAATGCGGCAGTAAAACAAAATGAAATACGGAATTATTGCTAATCCTGTTTCCGGCAAATGTTCTCTGGATGATAAACGCAAAATTTTGAATGAAGTAGCCGGTATTCTCGCAAAGTGATAACAACAATTGGTAAATTAACAGCATGGGGTATTTTTTATGACACAAGTCAAGCTGACTGTATCGGAGAGTAACCGGCCGTTTGCTTTGAATGGTTTTAACTTTCCCGATTTCATAAGTCCTTCCATACACAAAGGAGAAACGGCTCAAACTCATTATTTTTTTCAATCATCAAAACGTTCGATTATTTCTCTGCGTGTTGATCTCAAGGGTGAGGAAAAAAATTGTGAACCTGATCTGGTAAAAGAAAAATGTAAATGGTCGGTAGATGAGGATAAATTTCCTTATGGACAAACAGAGAGTCAGTGGTGGGAATATTGTCTTGCTCCGCATAGCTATCTTCCTCTTGAAAATAGTAAGATTCAGGTGGGACTTAATCTGTTTAACCGCTTTTTGCACATAGATGTCAGCTCTCAGTCTGCTCAATTAATTGATCCCGAAATCGGAAATGAGATGCTTTCGACAACCAACTGGTTTGATAAAACGACGGGCGAATTATGGTTTGCATCATGGCCGGTTGAAGGAACCGCTCTGCGTATTTTGAAGCCGCGGGAAAATATCCGCGTAACGATATGGAAACTTTCCCTTCAAAACAAAAAAGTCAAGCGGGTTTGGCAGGGAGATTTCAGCGATTCATTGCACCAGCTGTTGTTAAGCCCGGACCGGCGTTTTCTTATTTTGACTGAGCTGGGTTTGTATTTTGAAGAAAGAAAACTGATTCCATCAAGAATACTTATTTTAAATCTGAAAACGGGAGAGAAATGGCGATTGCCCATTACAACTGCGGGACATGTGGAGTTTGATCCCGAAGAGCAAAACGCCTGTTATGTTTCCTGTCACAATATCGGACTAATGGGGGTTAAGGTCGGCATATTCGGCCCCGGCATTATTAAGAAAATCAGACTGGGTGAAAATGGTCCGAAATTGGAAGGAGAATTTTCTCATCCCGATTTTCATCGAATTACCACACACATCGTTTTTCGTCATCGAGGGGAAACTCTTATTGCTGTCAGTGGTTATCCTGATAAAGTGTTTTTGATTAACGCCGCCACGATGAAGCTTTATAAAATTTTAAAACTGGATCAGGGAGAAAAAGTTGACACTTTGGCTGCTCCTCATCTTTGCAGCCAGGATAGTTACGGAATAGTAGCTTCCAAAGATGGTGAAGCTATTCTTGTTGCAGGTACCGGCTTTATCAATGTTGCTTTAATTGAAGAAGGAAAATTTTCTTTTACAAGAAATATTGATGATTATAGTTCCAACTCATGCTTTACAGGACATATCGGTGTTTTAAATTACCTGAAGGAATAACATGAGGTCTGATTTAATATTGCGGGAAGATGATTTTTGTCTCGATTTTTTTAATGGGGGCGAAAATATTTATAAGAAGGGTTCTTCACGGCGGGAAGAATTGTCTTCTAATGACAATATATATGTTTTACAGGAGATAATAATAGTCCCGCCTGACATGATTAAAGAGGCAAACAATTTCTCGGCGATGTCTATCGCTCCGCAACGAAGCAACAAGCCTTTGATTTTTATTGGTCATTCTGATCTTCCCGTTCAATATGCCTCAATTACAGCAAAAACAAAATGAACCAATCGCTTACGGGAAATTGTTCAGTCGTGCAGTGATTGTTGAATTTCCCAAATCCAAATTATTATATATCAGCGGAACTGCCTCGATAGATAAGACGGGGATATCGGTTTACCCGGGAGATTTAAAAAGCCAAATGGAGTTTACACTGGAGAGAAAATCAGCAATTTTGAAACAGGAAGGTTGTGATTATTCTAATATAGCTCAAGCAATCATTTATCTAAAAAGAAGTGAAGATATGCGCTCCTGTATTGCTATGCTTGATAAGATGGGATTTCCGCGAGACAGAGCGCTATTCCAGCTTGGCGTTGATATATGCAGAGATAATTTGTTGTGCGAAATCGAAGCCACTGCGGTTATTAATAAAATTTCATAGCCAATGCGGCCGATTTTCGAAAAGCTTTTAAATAATCCTTAAGAACCTTAGCTAATGAAACGAAAGAAAACCTATGGTTAATTTCACGCTACAACCTTTAAAACTGATTAACTCCATTTATGACACGACTTCTGTTTTTGTAGCTCGATCATCACCAAATGCTTCTCGTTGGCTGCCGCGGGGCGATATCTTTCTGGACATGCTTACTTCCGGTATGTTGACGATTATTGGCAATATGCCAGTTGTGTGCGCCGCGTCGGTGTCTACTGAGCATGCCTTGAATCTTCTGAGCGATGCTGGTTTTCAGCTTCCGCATAAAATACACCGTTATTTCGATGCGGCCAACTATATAAAACTAATCAAAGAACTTTGTGCTAACGGGTATAATGTTGTTACGCAGCATGTTCATCCGATATCTGAAATATCTCGGGTAAATTGCTGGATAGATCCTTCGCTTCTGTCCTTTGTAAACAACAAGGCGAATTTAGAGAAATTTGTTCCTGATAAAAATATTCCATACCGTAATATTTTGCCTGTAAAACAAATATTTAACGCGGACATAATATGGCGCCTACCGATAGTTATAAAGGCCGTAACCGATGAATCCACAGGTGGAGGTATTGATGTTCGTATTTGCCGTAGTGGCGATGATATTAAAAAGGCTGCTGAATATTTCGAAGACTGCCATGATTTAGTAGTTGAGGAGTATCTGGATATTCAGCGAAATCTATGCCTCCATTACTGTGTGTCGGTTGATGGCAGTATCGATTATTTGGGATTTACTGAACAGGTCAGCGATGAGCGTGGCATATACCGAGGAAATTGGATTGAGGTTGAAGCTGATTGTCCAGTCGAGGTTCTTAAAATATGTGTATTGATAGTTCATACTGCCTATGAGTATGGATATCATGGCATTCTGGGTATTGATGTGGCTATGCTGAAGGATGAGAGTTTTAGAGTGTTCGATCTTAATTTTCGAATTAACGGTTCCGCACCCGCGCTGCTTTACGCCCGTAGTGTCTATGAAAATTATCAAAAGCCGGTAATCCGTTTGCGCCGTCTGAAAGGCAGTGGAAACTACCGGGATATGCTCAACTCAGTTTATCGAGCGATGATTAAAGGCATTCTGTTGCCCCTGGGCAGTTGTGATCCTGAAAAGGGAAATTATGTTGAAAAACATCCTCTTCTGACGGGGATGATTCTCGGCGAGACGCGTCAAGATGTTTTAGAGAATGAACGCGAACTGGCCTCCATGGGGCTGGATATATAAAAAAGGTCGCCTGAAAGTATGAAAATAGTGAAAGTCTATAGTGAAACTGTGAGACGTTATGGGTTCTGGTTTGTTGATGCTTTGACGGGTGGACATGTCAGAAAATATCTTCATGATTTGAAAGAGAAACCAGGAGGTGAAGTTGACGCTTCTTCAAATGATTTGATGAATATTCTTAATCATGCTGTCAATACAACAGCGTTTTACAGCGAATACAAGGGTTACTCAAACATCATGGATTTTCCAGTAATAAAAAAGAGTCTCGTCAAAGAAAAATATGATCAGTTTATTTCATCAGAGTATAAAAACAAAAAATTGTATAAAGTGCAGACCAGTGGCTCCACCGGAGAGCGTTTTGTCATGCTGCTGAATAAAAAAAAGAGAAAAAGAGTTATTGCCGAACTTATATACTTTCTTGAGCAGTGCGGTTTTAAGTTGGGATACAGGCATGTTTATGCCAGAGTGTGGTTTGCGGGTAATAAAAAAACAAAACTGGAACTGATTGCACATAACACGATTATGTTTGATTGTTCTTTTTTATCCGACGAATCCATGGACATGCTCTATCAAATGCTGCATAAGGACAATTCCATAAAATGCCTGACCGGTTATGCCACATTTCTTGCTACAATTGCCTCTTATTTTGATAAAAAGGGATATACACCGGATATGTTCAGCATTGAAATTGTCATCAGTGGAGCCGAACGTCTGGAGCCAGGCGCTAAAACCTTGCTTAAGAAGGTATTCGGCTGCACAGTTGTTTCGAGATACGGCAACAGCGAAAATGGTTTTCTGGCGCAACAGCCCAATGACGGCGATAAATTCATATTAAATACCGCTCATTATTTCTTCGAAACGCTTAAACTGGATTCAGACGATCCTGCTCCTTTTGGAGAGCCGGCCAGATTAGTGCTGACAGATATTTACAATTACGCCATGCCGTTAATTCGTTATGATACAGAAGATATAGTCATAATGGAAACTTCGGGAGAGAATAGTCATCGAAAATATATTTTAACTGAATTGTCCGGAAGAAAGGCGGATATAATCTACGACACGCGGGGTAATCAAATAAGTCCTCACTTTGTTGCTTTGACTTTTCGGTGTTATGATAAGTTACCTCAATTTCAGCTTATTCAGAACAGTCTCAAACAATTTACTTTGAAATTGGAGGGTGCCCGCGGCAAATATGATGATAATGATTTTAAGGAAACGATCAGGGAACTAGTTGGCACGGATGCCATTGTCGAAATCGAGCACGTAGATAAAATACCGCATCTTTCATCAGGAAAATTTAGAAAAATAATATGCGATTATAAAGTCAATTAGGAATTCTTTGGGCTTTAAGGTGGTTGACTAGATGATAGCAAATGCAATGTGCAAAATAAGAGGTCTTGCGTTTTGGTCTTTGGATGCCTTAAAAGGCGGAACTATAAAAAAAGCATACACTGAGTTGAAAACATTTGATGCTACTGATAGTCGTTCTGCGAGATTTGCGGAGCATCAGAAATCAGCCCTGCAAATGCTTTTGGCGAACGCGATTAATACGACGAAATTCTATAAAAAAATTCAAGGCAACTGCCTGTCTGACTTTCCGATAATTGATAAAAATATAATCAAACATCAACAAGACGACTTTATGTCAAACAAGTATGACATAAATAAGTTGTTTACTATGACTACAAGCGGTTCAACGGGAGTAAAGCTTACCTGCTATCAAAATGATGAAAAAAAGAAGAGGGTTTATGCAGAAGTTATATATTATAGTGGAAAAGCAGGCTACTCAGTGGGGGGAAAATTAATTTATCTACGGGCGATTTCGGAAGAAAGCTATAAGTCTCAACTGCGCCAATGGATTCAAAATGAGACATTGCTGGATATATGTAATTTGGATGACAAGCGTATTGAAGATATACTATACGACATTGACAGGGCATCCCGTTGGGGTTCAACGATATTGGCTTATGCGTCGACTTTTGAGGCGTTTAAAGATTACTTCCGGAGAAAAGGAATGTCCAAAGTCGGCAAAAATAAAGTATGCGGTATAATTAGCAGTTCCGAAATGCTTTTTGATGATACCAGAGACGTTTTATCCGATGCGTTTCACTGCCGCTGCTTTTCACGATACTCTAATCAGGAAAACGGCATCATCGGACAGGATGATATTGAAGATAATGCTTTTATAATCAATGAGGTTCATTACATAGTCGAAGTGCTTAAAATGAATTCAGACATATTGGCAGAAGAGGGAGAAGTCGGCCGTATTGTAATAACTGATTTATACAATTACGCCATGCCGATGATTCGCTATGATACAGGAGATATAGGTTCGATTGTCTATATTCAGAGAAATGGTGTGAGTAAAAAAGCCATAACAAATTTTGGAGGGCGCAGGGTAGATATGGTATTTGATTGTTATGGCAATCGCCTGTCGCCACATATCATTACGGTTAATTTCTGGCAGTTTCCTGAAATTCAGCAATATCAGTTCATTCAGGAAAGTAAAATAAATTATACATTGAAGATTAATACTCAGGACAGATTTGTCAGACAAAAGGAAATGGAGACATTATTAGAAAAATTGCTGGGTGATAAAGCTGTTATAACGATAGAAGAGGTTGAAGAAATACCTGTATTGGCTTCTGGAAAAAGAAAATATATTGTAAATAATTATGTGCCATAATGATAATAATTAGTTTGAATATTTTTATATAAGCTCGTCAAAAATAAAAAAAAGGTCTATGGATGGCAACTAATCGATGTAAAAATAAATTCTATCTATACTTCGGCAAACGCGCATTTGATTTGGCAGTAGCTATTCCTGCTGCCATTGTTTTAATACCCGTGTTTATAATAATTGCATTTCTTGTACGCTGGAGATTAGGAAGCCCGATTTTATTCAAACAGATGCGTCCGGGACTGTGGGAAAATCCTTTTACAATTCTCAAATTCCGAACTATGACCGATGCGCGTGACAAAGACGGCAAAATGCTTCCTGATGATAAACGTTTGACGCGTCTGGGCGCTTTCCTGCGCAAGACGAGTATTGATGAATTGCCGGAATTGATAAATGTAATAAAAGGCGAAATGAGTATTGTCGGGCCGCGCCCCCTGTTTATGGAATATCTGCCATACTATACAAAACGGGAGCATTTGCGTCATACTGTTCGTCCGGGAATTACGGGATTATCGCAGATAAGAGGCAGAAATTATCTGCCATGGGATGAGCGTCTGGAAATGGACGTAAAATATATCGAGATCATTTCTTTTCCTCAGGATATAAAAATTATATTTGAAACTTTCTTCCAGGTTTTAAAGGCAAAAGATGTTGCTGTTTTACCCAGGACAGTAAGTATTCCTTTGTCGGAATATAGAGCGAAACGTAAAGAAAAGAAATCTGATTGCTTAAGTGTGAATTTGAAATAACTTTATTTTTACAGGTATATATGAATATATTAATAACAGGAATAGGCGGTCCGACGCCGATTGGAATTGCCAAAAGTATACTCCTGAATGGTAAGTTTAAAAGTGCAAGACTTATTGGAGTTGATTCGAATAAATATGCTCCGGGTTTATATAACAAAGAACTTTTTGATAAAACTTATCTGATTCCTCATTCTTCAAGTGACAATTATTGGAGTGTTTTGGAGTCAATTATTTCTAAAGAACACATCGACTATTCTTTCGTCGTTCCCGAATTGGAAGTATTAAAATGGTCTTCAAAAATGAAGACAGACAGGATACCGTGTGACTCGCTTCTTCCCGATTATGATGTAGCAAAAGTTCTATATGATAAATATGAAATGCATCATAGATTAATTCGTTCTAATTTGGTTCCCGGAACAATAAAAGTTGAATCAACTGAGATTGAAAAAAATATCGGTAATTTTCCCAAAAATACTTTTTGGGTCCGGGCAGGATTCGGCGCGGGAGCGATAGGATCATTCAAAATCAATAAAATGGATGATCTTAAAGCATGGATAAAAATAAATCCGCATATTAAAGACTTTATTGTCAGTGAATATTTGCCCGGCAGAAATTATGCATGCAAGATACTTTTTTACGAAGGAAAAGCAATCAGAGCGTCATGTGCTCAGAGAATTGATTACTTAATGGCTCATGTTGCGCCGTCGGGAATTTCCGGAATGTGTTCAAGAGGAAAACTTATCAATAAGCGGGAAATTGTCGACACCTCCATCAAAGCCTTGAAAATCATTTTTGACGGTTGCGGACAGGAGCCGCATGGAATGTTTACAGTTGATTATCGTGAGGATGAGTGCGGAAATCCAAAAATAACCGAAATAAATATTAGACATGTATCGTTCACATTGGCATTTGCTTTATGCGGAGCAAATTTTGCAGAGGATTCACTGAGACTTTACTTAAATGATTCTTCTTTTGATCGTGTATTTAAAATCTATGAGTTTGATGATGACTATACATTCATTAGGGGAGTTGATGCACAGATACAAGTTTTAAAGGACTCTGAGATAAAATCTTTCATTTCGTAAGAATTGATAGTCATAAATTAAATAATTCTTATTATAAGAATATTTCATGAATGGGGATAATAAAACATAATGTGCGGTATTGTAGGAAAATATTATTTCAATATTAATCAATACGATGCTTCCGATTTGCCCGGAATGATGAAGATAATATCCCATAGAGGGCCCGATTCTTCGGGTACTTTTACAGATGGCGTCATGGCGATTGGTTTTCAACGCCTCAGCATCATCGATGTAACTACAGGCGATCAGCCTATTTATAATGAGACAGGGAAAATAGTTCTTGTCGCCAATGGAGAAATCTATAATTTCAAAGAGCTCCGGGCGACACTTCAATCTATTGGCCATGTCTTCAGAACAAAGACGGATTGTGAAGTGATTATTCATCTTTATGAAGAATACGGGAATAGTTTTGTAGAAAAATTAAACGGTATGTTTGCTTTTTGTCTCTACGATTCTGAAAAGCAGCTTTTGATAATAGCGAGGGATCGCATGGGAATCAAACCACTCTATTACTGCCAAACTGAAGATGTTTTAATCTTTGCATCCGAAATCAAAGGCATTCTTGCCGCTAATAGAATATCAGCAGTGCCTGAAGCAAATGTTCTGGATGAATATCTTTGTTTCGGATCTTTGTGCAAGGGGAGAACGTTTTTCTCCAAGATTGTAAGTTTAGAACCAGGCTGTCTTGTGGAAGTAACGAGCAGAAGAATTCATTCCCAAAGATACTGGATGCCGGGAATTGTTGAAAGCGTTCTTAGCGAAGCTCAGTACATTGAGAAAATAGAGTCCGCCGTGAATAATTCAGTGCAGCGGCAAATGATGAGCGATGTGCCTCTTGGCAGTCTCCTCAGCGGAGGAGTGGATTCGAGCTGGGTTAGTGTTGTTGCCAATAAATTAGCTCCGGGTATTAAAACATTTACAGTCGGTTTCCCGGACCCGGCACATAATGAAATTCCCTACGCGCGTTTCACAGCCAGATCTTACGGATTTGATCATCATGATTTTGTAAGTGATAATAAGGAGTATGCCGATTCGCTGGAACAGACGATATGGCATCATGATGAACCGCTTACTTTTGCCAGTTCTGTACAAAATCGTCTGGTTTGTAGATACGCTCGCGAGTTTGTGAAGGTTGTGTTGACCGGCGAGGGAGCGGATGAATTATTCGGCGGTTATCCGCGTCAATACCTGAGCAAATTACAGAACCAATTCCTGCTGCTGGGAAACGCAAACCAAAGGCTTATCCTCCTGGCTTTAAAATTTATGCCGGTTAGAAAGATAAAAACATTAAGAAGATTCCTGGGTTTATCACCTTATGAACTCGTTCTCTGGAATGCTGTGCAAACCGAGAGGGAAAAGATTGTCTGGTTATTCGATAAAGATGAGCCGGATATTTCCAACAGAGTCGAACAATTGAACAAAGTCTGGAATAAGAATCTCGATACAATTGACAATCTTCTTTTGTTCGATCAGCAGACCTATCTGCGTTCGATTTTAAATATGAAAGACAAGATGAGTATGGCTGAGTCAATGGAATTAAGAGTTCCGACTCTTGATAATGAAATGATTTCCATGGCGCACGAGATTCCGGGGGGTATAAAATTAAGACAATTACAGACAAAATATTTATTCAAAAAAGCAGCGGCCAAACATATACCCAAAAAGATAGTGTATAAAAAGAAAATAGGATTTACTATTCCGGTGGATAAATGGTTGAGAGACAAGGCAGGGATAGGCAGGTATCTTGATCAGCTAATCGACTCAGCGGATAAGATTGAAGGAATCAATAAATCCAAACTGGAGAAAGTGATTTGTGAACATAAAAGCGGAACACAAAACCATCAAAATATTCTCGGCCACTTGATTTATTATATTATTTGGCGACAGCAATATATAGATACTAAACCTTTGTCAGTAAACTAAGTGGTCTTGTTTCTTACAAAATATTCTTTAATATTTATATCAAAATAGACATGATCATTGTCTGTTCCATATTCAGAAAAAATATGTAATGTATTACAATATGCACGTAAATTTATGTTTATAGGTAAAATAGAATGGAAGATTTAGCAATTAATGGTGGTTTGCCGATACGTGAAAAAAAGTTTCTTCCCTGGCCTTTCTTTGATCGTGACGAAATGGCCGCTGTCTCCCATGTGCTTCAATCCGGCAGAGTGAATTACTGGACTGGCCAAGAAGGTCGTTTGTTTGAAAATGAATTTGCCGCAAACATTGGGTTGAATTACGCTGTTACTTTGATGAATGGTACGGTGGCTCTGGAAGCAGCCTTAATAGCGTTGAATATCAAAAAAGGCGATGAAGTCATTGTAACTTCCCGCAGTTATATCGCATCAGCAAGTTCTGCAGTTATGCGCGGGGCAAAACCTGTCTTTGCCGATGTAGATCGTGAAAGTCAAAACATTACTGCGGACACAATTGAAAAAGTCATAACAAGCCGCTCGCGAGCAATCATTGCGGTTCATCTGGCCGGTTGGCCCTGTGAGATGGATTCGATTATGGCCCTGGCAAAAAAGCGCGGACTTGCGGTAATCGAAGATTGCGCCCAGGCCTGCGGAGCCTTTTATAAAGGCCGCCATGTAGGGTCATTTGGTGATGTCGCCGTTTTTTCTTTTTGCCAGGATAAAACAATGACCACCGGCGGGGAGGGTGGCATGCTGGCGACTAATAACAAAGACATCTGGTCGAAAGTATGGTCATACAGGGATAATGGTAAAAGCTATGATGCGGTTTATGGCAATAATGAGCCCAATCCCGGGCAGTCTTTTAAATGGCTGCATGAATCATTCGGAACAAACTTGCGTATGACGGAAATGCAAGCCGCAATCGGCAGAATTCAACTTCATAAATTGCCCCAATGGATAGAAAGACGCAGACGAAACGCCGATATTTTAAACAAAGCTTTTATAAATATTCCGGCATTACGTGTAACTATGCCGCCTGATTATATTGGTCATGCATACTATAAATATTATGTTTTTATAAATCATGAAAGACTGAAATCCGGTTGGAATAGAGAACGTGTAGCTATTGCAATTAACGCGGAAGGTATTCCCTGTTTCACCGGCAGTTGCAGTGAAATATATCTGGAAAAAGCTTTTGCCGGCACTGGTATGCGGCCGAAGAAACGACTACCGGTTGCCAGAGAGTTAGGCGAAACCGTCATGATGTTTCTTGTTCATCCGACTTTATCCGAAAATGATATGCGCGATACTGTTAAAGCGGTGGGAAAAGTTATGGCTCTTGCAGCGAAATGAATTATTTGTTTTCCCGGTTGTCTCGTTCACACTTCCATCGGCTGCTTAACTTGCCCAACACCTGATGGAATTTCTTGCCCGGTTCGGGTTGAAGATCATCAACAATTGAAACTTTCAAACGCATTGCCGGATGAAGAATTTTTAAGTTTTCTTCGACTGCTCGCCAGAGAGAATTTGAATATGCCGGTCCCGGGACAACTTTGATTTCAATTAAGTCATTAGATTCCTGAATAATCTGGAAAACACGGATTGCTTCAATCATGCTCCAGTCTTTTTTATCATGAGGCAAAACGGAATTAACGACATTATACATAATTCTTGGTGAAATTTCCCTCCCATCAGGCAGGACGATAAAGTTTTCATTACGACCTTCCGTAAGACGCATAACCGGTCCGTTAAATCCGCATTGACATTTTCCCGTCTCTAACAGAATTCCCCGATCTCCCGTTTCATAACGAATAAAAGGCATAGAATAATTATATAAATTTGTAATAATCAGATGTCCTTCACTGCCCGGTGGAACGGGCATCCCTTGCTGATCAACAGCCTCAATCCACACAGTGGCGGTGTTGGGATGCATAAGTTCCGGATTGGCGGGACATCCCCAGGCAAGATTTCCACCTTCCTCACTATTGTAATAGTCAGCGACGCGGCAACGAAAGACATTTTCCAGCAATTTGCGTACATGAGGGAATAGAATTTCAGCCCCACCGGTTATTAACCGGGGCGAATGAGGTATAATTTTTTTTTCGCGTAAAGCGTTGGCCAGATTCCAATATGCTGACGGACGACCACCCATAATGGTTGGTTTTATACTCATAAGAATCGATATCTTCTTTTCCATGGGGATATCGCGAAAAAGTTTGATTATAGTAATAGGCCCGATTTTCTGGACAATTTTAGTAGAACCATCTTTTCTTTCCGGCCCTACATTTACAAGTGTCATCGGACATGTCAGTGACGTATTTCGTTTATATGCATCAATAATTGTTATCTTGCGAAAAGCTTCTTCCAATCGGTTCTTATAGACTGTTACCGGTGTGCCTGTTGTTCCTGTCGTATGTCTAATTACTAGTTCTTCAGGAGAAACATCACAACTCAGATATTCGGCAGGTCCTGCCACCATCATATCCAAACGTTTAATAATGGGTAGATGTGTCAGCTCTTCAGCTTTTCGAATGTCTACCGGATTTACACCGCTTTTGTCAAAAGTCCGCCTGTAGAAGGGGACATTTTTATAAGCATGAGAAACAATATACCGGATGGATCTGTCCACATCTTTCTTATTTTTGCGCGGTAAAAATCTTGTCCATCCGCTGATCACCAGGCTGCTCCTTTGATATTGAACCCGTTCTTCTTTTGCGAAGAGAATATAAAAAAAGCAATCTATGTGTCAATGAAATAAAAAGTACAAAATACGAGATATGAATGAAATAAATAAAAATGGCTGAACTATGGTTTAACATATGGTACAAATGCTTGTGGCAGGTTATATGGAAAAACATATCCAGGATATAGAGACACAAGAGAAAGGTGGCCCCTTGGTGCTGGAAATACGCGGCAATTCACTGGATGACGGTCCGGGCATAAGAAGCGTCGTGTTCATGAAGGGTTGCCCGCTGTTTTGCGTGTGGTGTCACAATCCTGAGAGCAAGAAACCGGGTCCCGAGTTGTTGTTCGATGCCTCAATATGTGTATCGTGCGGAACCTGCGCAGAATTGTGCGAGAGCGGCGCACTCATTATGAAGAAAAAAAGCTCATTTTTGACCGGTCAAAGTGCAACCTCTGCTTCTCGTGTACCGATTCGTGTCCTTCCGGTGCGCTGGAGCGTGCAGGGAAATCCATGACTGTTGATAATGTAATCGACGCGGTCATGAAGGACAAACCGTTTTATGACACTTCGGGCGGAGGCGTGACTCTTTCGGGTGGCGAGCCGCTCATGTTTATGGATTTCGCCTCAGAGATTCTTGCCGGCCTTAAAAAGAAAGGTATACATACAATTGTTGAAACCTGCGGTATTTTCAAATTCGAACGCTTCATTCAACTTGTTCTGCCGCATGTGGATATGATTTATTTCGACATCAAGATCATGGATACCTCGCTCTCCGAACGTTATACGGGTGTGAAAAGCGATCTTATTCTGGCAAACTTCCGGGCGCTTCATGAAATTTCACTTACAAAACACGCTGACTTTCTTCTACCGAGAACACCACTGATTCCGGGAATGACCGATACGGATGGAAATCTCAGAGCGATAGCCGAATTTCTTTCGTCATTAAGAATAAAAAGGCTGCTCTTCCCGAATATAATCCGCTGTGGCATGCCAAGCTAAATAAATTAGGGAAGGATGTACCGGAAGCGGGGAAGTCACGCGAATGGATGGATAAAAAGCACGTGGCCCACTGCAAGGAAATATTTACCTCAGCGGGTATTTCCGTTTGATGCTTTATAGACCAAATTGCTTCCGGAATCTCGAAAGACCTTCCTTCAGATAGTGGGGAAGTACACGAATGGTTGCCCCCAATTTCTTTCCTTGTGACAGTCTGATAACTTGCAGATAGGTAATTGGTTCAACAAACGCGATAGCAAATAGTCTAGCCATAGAGATGTTTATTTTGAACCAGAGCGAATTCTGTTTTCTACGGAAAAGTTCCAACAGAAAATTCAACCAGTTTGATGGCATGAAGGTGGCAAGCCGGATCAAATTGTTTATGTTCGTCTTATTGTATAGAAGGTAATCCTTGCTCTGATACTCATCACCCTTTATCAAACCTTTCTCCAGTGCTTGTTTTCGCAGTTCAGTACCAGGATACAGACTTAAGGAAAAAAACTGGGTGTAGAATGGTTTGGGTGTTTCCATAAGGGTTTGTACTGTATTAATCCTGTCTTCGTCAGTTTCGAAAGGATTGTCCAGAAGAACGTCATAGAAGGCGGCCAGTTCCTGATTTTTGATAACTTGCGCCGCCTTAATGAAGTCCTCTTTGCCGGATTGCCGCTGATAGATATCCTGACATACATGATTGCTTCCGCTCTGCAGGCCGAGACTAATCCAGGCCAGTCCCGCTGATTTCATCGACGATAACTTGAGTTCGGTAATGAATGTGGGAATACTCCTGGCAATGAAGGGGATCTTGATTTCCTGTTTGTACAAATGACAAAACCGCTCCATCTCTTCGTCGGACATCGACAAAAAACAATCGTCCTGAAAATTTATGTATTCAATGAACGGGTATTGGGCGATCGCCGTTTTCAATTCATCAATAACATTAGAGGGCTCCCTGAATCTTATTTTTTTTGAATCGTATATCTTTGCCAGTGCATTGTTGCAGCAGTATGTGCAGGAGAAAGGGCAGCCTCTCGAACTCATGATCGAATAGGTTGTGCCTGAGTATCGGGCATACTTTCTGAAGGTTCTGGTGTCCAAAGTAGTTATGATTCCTTTGTGCAGCACATAGCTATCTTTAGGTATATGTTCACAGACAGGAAGTGCGGATAGATCAGTTATGAGAGTATAAAGAGTATTCCGAATAACTTGGCCGTTTTTTCGGAAAGCGAGGCTGTTGAGAGTTTCGGGACTAGACCCATTGGCAATTGCATCGGCGAAATCTACAATGAAATTTTCCCCTTCACCAATGCATATGAAGTCCGTGTAGTCCAGGCAGGTTTCCGGTGCGATTGTCGGATGGATTCCTCCCCAGATAATCGGCATTGATGGGTAATGTGATTTCAAGACATGTGTCAATTGTCTGGCGCGATCATACTCGACAGACATCAGGCTTATACCTATGAACAAAGGCGAAAGTTTATCTACGAGGTTGCAAATGTCGTCGGACATTGCGGCGCCAGGAAACTTTGGTATAAAAAGTATATGTGAAGCAAAGCCATGCCCAAGAAGTTGATAGTGGAGGCTTTTTAGGCCTATAACGTCCAAGTCTTCCTGTAGAGAAATCAGTAGAACTTCTCTGTTCATTTTTGGCAAACCTTTATCGTATTTGATTTGATTCAGCATGGAATTGTTTAAATCAATACTTTATTAAAATCAAATGTTTATTGTGAGACTCAAATTTCAAAAACGAAGTGTATTGAAATTTGTTAGTCGAACAATCCCGCCATAGGCGGAGGGTATAATACCCCGCCCCTTGGGGCGGAATTATGGTCCAGGGCTTGCCTTGGGGTTCATACCCGTGATTGTTCGGGAAGTTTAAGAGAACATTATCGTATTGCGCTGAGAATGTTGGTTTGCTGTGGCACGGGCAGGTCTCTGGGGCGTGACCGGAAATACCGTGTTTCAGCCTCCGCAGGTGTCAGAAACTCCACTTTAGAAAATCCTGTGCCATATAGTTTTTCTTCGATTTCATCGGGTTCGAAATGACTCAGCCAAGGTTCACCAAGATTCGTGACGCTCTGGGCAATTATTGAAGGAACGTCGCCCGGCGGCCGCACGAATGTCAACACTATCTCACTGCCGGCCGGAAACATGGCGACAGAGTGGAGCACGGCATCAATGGCGTCTTCTTTCAAATACATCATCACACCCAGCCAGGAGAAAAAAGCCGGTTTATTCATTGAAACATTATACCTGCGCAGGCCTTCATGCAATGATTCGTGTTCAAAATTAATATCGGCAAACAAAACATTTTCCGGAATTGTAAGTTTGGCTGCATCAATATAGGAGCGTTTCAGAGATTGGGTTCCTGCATGGTCAACTTCCACAATCTTCAATTCTTTTGCCCAGGAAGGCTGCCTCAGCGCGAATGTATCGAAACCGGCGCCGAGGATTATATATTGCCTGATTCCGCGCGAGACTGCGGCGGCGAGTCTGTCTTCGGTAAATCGTGAACGCAGAATTATCCGGGTGCGCAATGCAAGAACTTCGGGAGTTTGATAATGATCTTTCGTATCTTGAATATTCTTTAATGCTTCAGGACCGAGAAGCGGCAGGGCGACCGGATCGTCGAAAAGCAGAGGCTTCGCTTCCAGCAACTGGTGTGCCGCCCGCATATACGCAGTTGCTAATGCTGTAAAGCTTGCTTTATTATCAGCCATTCTTCAACCTCTTTAATGAATCCATGCCTGCAGTTCGCCCAATGCTGTCGATTCCTTTAGATAAACGATATCGTGCAAAAATGCCAGACGCTGTATCTGCTTTAATATATCTCGTGTAGAGTCTCTTTCGATTGCTGTTTCGGAAGATGACAGGTATGCGCGAACATAATCCTGCATATGCCTGATGGTTTCTCTGAGATTTCCTTCAGCGGGAGGACAGCGCAGTAGTGATACCAGTTCCGGATAAATATCACCTATACGCTTGCCGGTTTTTTTCGATGCAACCCAACCGCCCAGGTATTTATATTCAGCTTCATCTCTGGCCATTACGGAATATTGATGCTGCGCCCATAACTGCTGTACATTTTTAGGCAGTGGTATACGCCCCTGCTCCTTATTTTTGTATTTTCCCGCAAGGATTGAGAACTGAGTAGCAGGAGCATCAACAAATACGTCCGGCCATTTCTGAGGTTGAGTTTTCAGCAATACGGGAGTTCTATCCATGTAACCTCTTAAGTTCATTTCCGCCGCTAACAATTTATGGCGCTGGCTAAGCGCCCATCCGAAGCCCTGCCAGCGCAGCGTTTCAGGATGCCGGGAGTAACCTTTTTTGTTGTGTTTAATAATGGAAACAATCGCATGCAGTTCTCGGTGTTCACCCAGAAGACTTTGCCGGTTTAAATAACCGGGGTTTAAGTCCCATACTCTCACAAAAGTTCTCCTACCATTCCAAAATCAAAGGGAACCCCGGCGAATGTTGAGAGTTAGCAATTCGCATCATCTTCTTCGGGAAGCAGATTCAATTGTCCATTCTCAGCACACTCGCCGAATTTTTTTCCCTTAAGTGAGCGAAGATCAATGACAGCACCGAACTTGCTGAAAGAGGTGAGGAACCTCTCGAAATCTTTTCCCCAGTAGATCATTGCACAGGACATGGGGGCGCCCTTTCCACCGTTTTGACCATTGACAAGGAACTTAAGTCGTGTGTCATAGAGGAAGCACACACCTGTTGCTACACCAAAGACATAATTCTTCCAGTGACCGGTATTTGTTGCCACGGGCACAAGCGCAAGAACTTCAGATTTGTGTTCTTTATATGCTACGGCACACCTACACAACCATCTTTTGATTGATGTACCATGTTCTTTGTTAATTCCGTACGGTGGATTTACATAGATGGTGGGGAAATTCCAACTCTCCCGGAGTCCGTCATGCTTGGGAAGTTTATATTCCGTTCGAGCATTTACAATCGAATACTTATTTGAACAGGGATCAAGGTCAATGCTTCCGCCAAAAAAATCGCGTACGGCATTGACATACTTCTCCGGTGTTCCCCATTCTTGGCTTAGCGTGTTGAGTGTTCGACCTGCTGTCATGTGTGAATATCCTGCCATCTCTTGCTTTTCAGTGTCTCAAGTTCTTCTTTGAGAACCGTAAGCTTTTTGCCAGCTGGGGCGATGATATTGAACCAGCCTTCAATCGTTCTCATATGTGACGTGAAATAGGATTGGAGAGCTGCATCAGCCTTAAGTGAAATTCTAACCTTTGTGAATTGATTGACTCCCTTCTTGCCTGTGTAACTCGCCAGAAATGACTCTTTCGCTGCCGATAGTTCCTTCGTGGGATGGAACAACAACTCATCAATAAACTGCGCGATTCCCGTGTCGGTCAGGAAAAGAAGCCAATCGTAGGATTGAGCGAGAACCTTCAGTTCCTTGTTGTGATTCTCTGATGTGAACCAATTGCCGTGATTGCTAACAACTCCGACCGTTAGAATAAACCTCGACAGAAGTTCTGAATCGTCAGATGCAATAATTTCCGCCATCAAATTGTAGTAGTCACCATGTCGGAACGAGCCATCACGTTTCTGAATCAGGCCGCCCATGCTGCCATTGGTCAACCTGATTTTCTGTAACGCTGACACTGTTCGCGCAACATAGGCGCCTTGCTTCGCCTTTTCAATTGTCTGAGGTCCTTTCCTCATTCCTTCTTCGACGCCGACCCGTTTACACTCAAAAATCGCGAATGGGCGGCGTCGAAGAGATACAATGGAATACTGGCCTCCGCTCTTTCTGAGTTGGTCAAGGTATGCGTTTATGAATGTTTCGCCGCAGTCGCAGACCGTGCATGAGTTCCTTAAAATCAGGTCATTGCTCAGTAGTGCGTTCGATTTCATCGATTCAGCGGTGATTCCAAGGTCGGCAAGCTTTTGATTATTGGCGATCTTTTTTGCGGTGATAGGAAGCTCATCCCGGCTGAACTTCATCTTCATCAGAAGGTTTGACGGATGAAGACTATACTCAACATTATGGGTGATCTCGTCGTTTCCGAATTCCGGCAATGGTCTCTCAATTGCAACGTTTCTTTCAAATCCCCAAGATTTAAGTGCGTAGAATGTGATGATTTCAACAAGGGTTCCGAGGGCTCGGCCTGCGGCCTTCTTGGAGTCTTTGGCATAATGGAACACTTTTGCAGTGAGAACCTTCTGGAGTTGGTCAACTGATTGATATGACATTCTTTGTTACCCCTTTATGTTTGTCATTTTCTTCATGGCTAATAGTTAATATAAGTAATCTTAAATTTGTAGATTTTTAATAACTTTTCGTTGATTTATGTATTTTGTACGATAATATTTGATGAAAATCAAATATTTAATATTGAGATTAATCGAGGATGCTTTTTGTTCTGACTACTTTGATCTTCTGTGATTCATCGGCGTCTGATTTCAGGACATGAGCGATAATATCGGTGGGTCGGGCAGAACCTTCCTGAATGTGCGGCACGGCGAAAAATATTTTTTTGCCGGCGGTATCAAGAATCAGGCTTTGCACGAAAGGACGAATATCTTTTATGACGGTTTTGCCTTTGGATATTTTTTGTATTTTGAATTCAGAAGTCGCTAGAAAATTCTTAATATTTTCTTCCATGGCCTTCAGGCGTGAAGAATCGATGGCGGCGGGAAGGTAAAGTTCATATTCAAAGCCCTTTAACATTTGAGCGATAGCCTTTTCTTCGTATGATAGTTTACTGATTTCTAAAATTTCAATGCCTTCAGGCAGGGCGGAATTTATTTCACTCTTTAGCAAATTTAAATTTGATAGATATTCCTGCGCGGTAATATCCGCGTATTCCTGCCTGCTTCCCATGCCCACGGCGGTGGCGGTGGCAAAGGATATTTTAGGATGCGGATGGTAGCCGAAAGAATAAGCAAGCGTGAGGCTGCTGCGGCGCAAAGCTCGCACTAAAGCTTGGGATAGTTCCAAATGAGATAAAAACCGGGAGTGTCCAAGTTTGCTGAAAGTTAAACGATATTTTTTTTCTGTACCAATGGCAGCATCAGGAAGCGGTGACGATGACTGAACTGTTTTGATTTCATCTTTTGCCGCAAAAATGTTTTTTGTTGTGGCGAAATCGCATACTCCGCAGTTCTGACAATCCGAAAACCGGCAATCATCTGTCACTGTTTGATTTTCCGCTTTTTGTTTTTCTTCCAGCAGAAACTCACGGGTCACGCCGCAGTCAATATTGTCCCACGGCAGTCGTTCGTCAATCTTTCGTTCGCGGGTGAAATCTTCCGGTTTAATTCCCGCCTCCGTCATCGCTTCCTGCCAGAGGTCGAAACGCAGAATTTCAGTCCAGCCGTCAAAGCGGCAGCCTTTGCGAAAAGCAGCCTCCAGAAGGACTCCCGCACTTTCATTTCCACGTGAAAATATTCCTTCCAGTAAACTCATTTTTGCGTCATGCCATTTGACGCTCAGGTTGCGGTTCTTGATTCGTTTACGGATAAAGTCCTGCCGTTCATAAGTTTCTTCCGGAGAAATCTGTCTTTGCCATTGGAAAGGTGTGTGCGGTTTGGGAACGAAGGTGGAAAGGCTGATGGTGACCTGCCCGCGATTATTTGCGGCTCGCAGGGCTTCATATCCCAGATTAACAATACCTTCCCAATCTTCCTTAGTTTCATTGGGCAAACCGAGCATAAAGTAGAGTTTAATTGATTTCCAACCGGCAGCGAATATTTTATCCACGGTGGAGAGCAAGTCTTCGGAGGTGTTGCCCTTATTGATAATCAGGCGCATTTTATCCGTTCCCGCTTCCGGCGCCAGCGTAAAACTGGTTTTCCGTGTTCGTTTGATTTCTTCCATTAATGTTGTGTTGAGAGATTCCACGCGCAACGAAGGAAGCGCCAGCGCTACGCGCCGGGAGTGGTAGCGGTTCATCAGATTTTGTACCAGAGGCTCAATGCAACTGTAATCGCCGGAGCTCAGAGATAAAAGCGATATTTCTTCATGGCCCGTTTCTTGAAGCATCCTTTCGGCCATTTCCATCAGCAGGGAAGTGTTTCTTTCGCGGTAAGGACGCCAGAGCATCCCCGCCTGACAAAACCGGCATCCGCGGGTGCAGCCGCGTGCTATTTCCAGTGTGATGCGGTCGTGAATTGTCTGCATCAGCGGAACAATGGGTCTTAGCGGATGCTTCCATAAATTGAGATCAACGACGTTTCTTTTTTTGATGATTTGATCTTTTCCGTGAACAGCGGGAACGTAAATGCCGGCGATCTTTGCCAGCTCTTTTATCAGGTTATTTCGGGAAAGAGAGTTTTTCTTACCCGCGCGAATCGCTGCGGTAATTTCTCCTACGACTTCTTCTCCTTCGCCGATAACAAAGGCATCAATAAAATCAACAAGCGGCGCCGGATTAAAACAGCAGGGGCCGCCCGCGATTATCAGGGGATGTCCATCTTTGCGCTCTTTGCGGGCAAGCGGTATGCCTCCCAAATCCAGCATGTTGAGCATATTGGTGTAAGACAGTTCATACTGTAAGGAAAAACCGGCAATATCAAAATCTGTCAGCGGTTTCTGACTTTCCAGAGAGGTTAACGGAATATTCCCTTCACGCAATTGCTTTTCCCTATCCGGCCAGGGGGCAAAACAACGTTCTGCTGCCACGTAGGGAATTTCGTTGAGAATAGAATATAGAATCTGCAAACCGAGATGAGACATGCCGACTTCGTATGTATCAGGGAAAGCCAGCAAAAAGCGGACTTCCGGTTTATCTTTACGGACAGCGTTTACTTCTGTACCGATGTAACGGCTGGGTTTTTCAGCGCCAAGTAAAAGTTCATCGAAATTATTATTCATAATTTACCTTCGGATTATAATCAAGCCGTCAAACTATTCTTCTGAATCGGAGTAAATATGAGGGTGATATTTGTAAGGATTCTTTTTGATATCTTTAAGTATGGACATCGCCATCTTTTTGGGAAAATTGACGGCGGCAAGATAATCCAGAGAATTACTTTTGAATGTGTTGATTAAATCATCACGGACAGTATCTTCATTTTTCTGAGGCACAAAAGACCGCTCCAGTTTATGTTCGTAGGCAAGTTCATCGCCCATGGTATTTTTTACCTGATCATAATCCTGAGCGTCCGTGAAATAAGATTCTTTCAGATAAATTTTCGTTTGAAAAGAAATTTCCACCTTAACCGTGTCGGCGGCTATGGTGCGTGATAAATCAAAAATCTTTAAAATCAATCCATTGGCTAATTTTATTTCTTCAATTAAATTCATTTGCTTCCGATTTTAAATGTTGTTTTATTTGAGGATATAGCCCTTAGCATTTTTACACTTGACCTGCAACTCTAATCCTCTTATACATAACATGTTGTAAAAAACAACGAAGGTGAAACCGTTTTATGAGCGATGTCAATGCCATTTTACTTTTGTCCTGTGCCGATAGCAAGGGGATTGTCGCCAAAATTTCCGATTTTATTTTTCGTCGCAATGGCAATATTGTCCATGCCGATCAATATACATCCAAAACAGACAAACTTTTCTTTATGCGGATCGAATGGGAACTCAACGGATTCGCTCTTGGCCGTGATGAAATTTCTGCTGCTTTTGCGCCGTTGGCTAAACAATTTAAAATGAAATGGGATTTGCATTTTACGGATTATATGCCGCGGATGGCGATTTTTGTCTCTAAACATCTCCATTGCCTGCATGATCTTATTTTGCGCCGGCATATGGGAGAACTGGCGTCTGACGTTGAAGCGGTAATCAGCAATCATACGGATGCCCGCGATCTGGTGGAACAATTCGGACTGAAATTTTTCCACTTTCCCATCACGGATAAGAACAAGAAACAACAGGAAGCTAAAGAATTGAAACTTCTGCGGGAGATGAATATTGATCTGGTGGTTCTGGCGCGTTACATGCAGGTTCTCAGCGGGAATTTCCTTAAATATTATCCTGATAAAATAATCAATATCCATCATTCCTTCTTGCCCGCGTTTGCCGGGGGCAATCCTTATCAGCAGGCCTATAACCGTGGTGTGAAAATTATCGGAGCAACCGGCCATTATGTGACGGCGCAACTGGACGAAGGACCTATTATCGCTCAGGACGTGATCAAGATCAGTCACCGTGACGCTGTTGATGCTATTCAGAGAAAGAGTAAGGACTTGGAAAGAATTGTGCTGGCGCGTGCTTTGCATTTGCATCTGGAAAATAGAATACTGGTTTATGGATCAAAAACCATTGTGTTTGAGTGATTCCGGTTCACCTTAGAAAAATATCAGGTAAATAAAAAAATGTCTGATTCAAAATTTATCATCCTTTGCCAACCGGATGAATGCAAATCCTGTGGCGCCTGCTGCGGCCTGTATAATTATGTGGACAGTTCCCGCTCGTCTCTTGAGCAGCGGTTGCGTTTGCGCACCAAACGTTTCCAAAAACTTGTAAAAAATCCGGACGATGTTGCGCTATACGCCGAAGAAACATTTGCTGCCGAAGATTTTAAAAAGAGATATGAAGTAATTTATTGTTGCGAATACCTTGGTTTTCTCGACAACGAAGAAAAAAAAGTGGGCTGTCTTTTACATCCGGAGCAAAATTCCGGCATCGATTTACGTGCCTGTTCATTTTACGGACAGGAACTTTGCGCCGGTCATTTTTGTCCCAGCCATCATTTTATTCCGCAGTCTCAATCTAAAATCCTGATAAAAATAATTGATGACTGGTACCTTTACGGTCTCGTTGTGACCGATATTGATCTGGTTACCCAGTATTTTCGTTTAATTGCCGATAGAATCGGCGGTGAACTTAAACCGGAAGAATTCGATAATGTATCTTTAAAAGATATTGCGCTGGAATATTTTAATTGGAAACTTGCCTGGCCGTTTCGGTCGCTGGAAACAAACCGGTTAGGTAAATATTATTTTGACGGATCGCAATACATGATCAGCTATATTGACTACGCAAAGTATGGCCGGGAAGTATCTCCGCTTAATGCTATTTTTTTGAGTCTGTCTTCCTCATTTAAAAATACTGAGGAAATTGATGAGGCGGAAATGATGATCTGGTCGAATATTGAAAAATTCGTTTCTGTTTATAAGAGTGGGGTTTAATTTTTTTATTGACATATTACAATCACTTTGACTAGTGTTACACAAATTCTAAACCAAAGGGAACCCCGGCGCATGCCGGGCGCTATTTTTGTTGGTCCCGATTCATCGGGATTGTCGGCTTCATCTTTTATTTAGAAATGTTGTGAGTCAGTTTTCAAAGAGATATTATTTAATTTAGAGGCTTTATAAATGGATCAAATATCAAAACAAATTCTTTTCTCCCGTGATGAAATTCAAAAACGGGTAAGAGAAATAGCTTCTCAAATATCCAAAGATTACGCCGGACGTGAATTAGTCGTTATCGGTATTCTTAAGGGTGCATTCATTTTTATGGCTGATTTAGTTCGGGAACTCAGCGTTCCTTGTAAGGTCGATTTTGTCAGGGTAGCGAGTTATGGCGCAGGTTCTGAAAGTTCAGGTAAAGTAGTGATGACAAAAGATATTGAAACTTCAATAAAAGGCCGGGATATTTTGATTGTCGAAGACATCGTGGACAGTGGTCTGACGCTGCAATATCTTGTTAATTGGCTTAAAGAAAGAAATCCTCATTCGCTGAAAATTTGTGTTTTCTTAGATAAGCGCAAGAGAAGAAAAGTATCCTTTGAAGCTGACTATGCCGGTTTCACCATTGATGACGGATTTGTGGTAGGTTATGGATTGGATTTCGATGAACAGTTCCGTTTTTTCCCTGACGTTTATATAATTGAGCAGTAAACAAGAGGAGAGGGAATGATAATTCAGTGTAGGCAATGCCGGACAAAATTTAGATTTGATGATAATTTGATGCATGGCACCGGTGTGTGGCTCCGGTGCAGCCGCTGTGGACATGTTTATTTTCAGGAAAATGCTCTGATGAAGCCGGAGAAAGATTTACCGTCAGAACCGGTCAAACCTGTAGAAGAATCCAAACCGGCCCCCAAGGGCGATGATTTGTCAACGGAATCCCAACACTTTGTCTATCGGGATGCAAACGGCTTGCATTCTCTTGATAAAGCCATGAGAACAAAAAAAGATTTAGATGAAGAAATAAATTTGAATATAGAAAAAAGACCGGAAGAAAGCATCAGCATAAAAAAAGAAGAAGTTGGACCAAGAGAAGTGTTATCTTCAACAAGTTCCGGAAAAAACTGGAAGTTAGCCGTTGGATCTATTTTTGTTATCCTGATAATTTCCGCCGCAATATTCTTTGTCTTCCCGCAATCCGGTGAACAGATTATTAACAATGCTTTAGTATATATCGGCCTTGCAGAACCGGCTCGTCCGGAAATTGCTGTTCCACAGATGGTAAGACTTCAGGATGTACGGCATAGAGTGGTAAACAACTATATTTTAGGACCGATCGGTGTTGTAGAGGGGACTGCTGTAAATAGGGCGGAATATCCTATTTCGCGGATATTGATAAAGGGCGATATCCTTGACGCTTATTCTGTGGTTTTAGGCGAACATACCAGTTATGCGGGCAATATCATAACTGATGAGGAGCTTACAAATTTATCAGAAGAGGAAATTTTATTAAAACTTTCCCGTCAGGAGGGTCTTAATAATTCTAACGATAAAATTATGCCCAACGGACAGATACCTTTCATGGTTGTTTTTACTCACGAGCCGGCGGGAGTAATTAAGACGACGGTTGTGACGGTGGGTGCGGAGCGCCTCCTTTCGGAATAATCAATATTACACATCTTCCAACCATCGGATGATCCAGGGGAAGTCTGATGGTTGCTTTTTATGGCTAAAGGTAAAATAATTGAGATACGAAGGCAACATATTCCGGCCGTTTAGCGAAGCCAACAGTTATCTTCTGCAATGTACTATCGGCTGTTCCCATAATCAATGCACTTTCTGCGGCATGTACAAAGACAAAAAGTACAGAGAGCGTTCTCTTGCCGAAATTATGGAAGACATCACCATGGCCAAAGATTCCTATGGCGATTTGGAAAAAGTTTTTCTTTGCGATGGCGATGCGATTGCTCTGGAAACGAATATGCTTCTGGCAATACTTAAAAAGCTTTATCAAACTTTTCCATCCCTGCGCCATGTAGGAAGCTACGTCGGACCACAAAGCACCTTGTCCAAATCTATAGAAGAATTAAATGCACTGCGGAACGCCGGTCTGACCAAGGCTTATCTTGGCGTGGAAACTGGTGATGACGAACTTCTGAAGAAAGTGAAAAAAGGAGTTGATTCTGACCAGATGCTTCAGGCCGGAAAAAATCTGGTCGCGGCCGGAATCAATCTCTCCGCCATGGTACTCCTGGGGCTGGCAGGGAAGGGCGAGGTTTCCCGACGGCATGCCCTGGCTACGGCAAAAATATGCAATGAAATGAAGCCGCAGTATCTGGCGGCGCTGACGGTGACACCTGTTCCCGGAACTGTATTATATAGTCAGTTAGAACGGGGCGAGTTCAAATTACTGGATCCCTTTGAAACTCTGGAAGAGATGAAACAGATCTTCGAGAACATTACCGCCGATAACATGAAGTTTGTCGGCACTCATGCCTCCAACTATCTTCCTGTTACCGGTACGCTTCAGAAAGACAAACAAAAGATGATAGCTATGGTTGACGCTGTTTTGGAAAACAGGGATGAGAGTTTAATCCGCCCGGATTATATGCGAGGGCTGTAAAAAACTCAAGAACTTGAAAACTCCAATTATTAATTGTCTCATAATAGTCTATACATTGGTTAATGCTGTGGGGAAAAGTTGTATTTATTGTTTCTCCAATTCATACAAAATTTCAATCGGGAATCGTCAAAAACTGCTGAACTCTGACTTAACTTGTGGTACAATCATCCAAGGCAGGTCAAACATTCTTAAGAGAATAATTCACATGAAAAAAAACATGTCATCTTTGAAAGATATACTAAAAGCGGCCCAACAGGGAAACGCAATTGCCCAGAACAATCTGGGAGTGATGTACCTGAACGGAAAAGGTGTTCCTCAGGACGATGATGAGGCTGCAAGATGGTTTCTTAATGCCGCAGAACAAGGATACGCAAAGGCCCTGTTCAATATGGGTTGGATGTATCAGGAAGGCAGGGGCGTCCCACAGGACGATGCCGAAGCTGCAAGATGGTTTCTTAAGGCAGCCCGGCAGGGATACGCAGATGCACAATTCAATCTGGGCTTGATGTGCCATAATGGTGAAGGTGTTCCACAGGACGATACCGAGGCCGCAAGGTGGTTCCTGGAAGCTGCTGAACAAGGACTTGCAAATGCCCAGTTCAATCTGGGTGAAATGTATCATGATGGTATAGGTGTTCCACGGGACGATGCCGAAGCTGTAAAGTGGTATAGTAAGGCAGCCCGGCAGGGATATGCCGATGCCCAGACCATACTGGACAAAATACACAAAGAATACAAAGGTGTTCCACAGGAAGATGCCGAACCTGTAAGCCCATATTTCAAAGCGGATCATCAGGCAGATACAGAGGATCAAGTTAAGATTAGCGAAGTGCACATAAACGGTTTAGGTATTTCGCAGGAGGATGCCGAGTCGGTAAAGGTCAATCTTATGGCGGCCCGGCAGGGAGATGCCGAGGCCCAGTTTAATCTGGGATTGTTGTATCATGCTGAGGCGATAAAGTGGTATCGTAGGGCAGCTGAACAAGGACATGAAAAGGCACAGTTAAACCTGGATAAGATACAAAAAGAAGACAAAGTCGTTCCGCAGAAAGATGCGGTGGTTGCAAAGTCGAATCTTCCGGTGGCTGGACAGACGGATACTCAAGTCCAAGTTAAAATTAGCGAAGTGCATGTTGACAGTTTAGGTGTCCCACAGGAGGATGCGGATGTTGTAAAGTCTAATTTTACAGCGGCTGAACTGGCGGGTACTGAGGCTCAAGTTGAGATTGGCGACGTGAGTGTAGACGATAAAGGTGCTCCACAGAGCTATGCAAAGGCTGCAAAAGGATTTCTTAAGGCTGCTTTAAAAGGAATGGTAGAGGCACCGTCCAATTTGCTTAAGGTATACAAAGAACATAAAGACGTTCATCAAGATGATCACAAAGCTCAAGTGGCGATGGGTGGTGTTGACTTAGACTGGTCAGTCGTTCCGCAGGAAGATGCGGTAGTGGAAAAGTCAAATCTTACAACGGCCCAGCAGGTGGATACTGACACTCAGGTTGAAATTAACAAAGTGCATGTTAACGATTTAGGTGTTGCGCAGCAAGATGCGGAGGATGTAAAGCCGTGTTTCACAGCGGCCCAACAGGTAGATGCCGATGCCCAGTTTAATATGGGGTTAATGTACCATAATGGTGAAGGGGTGCCGCAGGATGATGCTGAGGCCGTAAAATGGTTTTTAGAAGCGGCCCAACAGGGAATTGCCGATGCCCAGTTTAATATGGGGTTAATGTACCATAACGGTGAAGGTGTGCCGCAGGATGATGCCGAGGCCGTTAAGTGGTATAGTAAGGCCGCCCGGCAGGGACATGCAGAAGCCCAGTATAATCTGGGTTTGAAATATTTCTTTGGTGAAGGTGTCTCACAGGACTTTGCTGAAGCTGTGAAGTGGTATCTTAAGGCGGCTGAACAAGGACACGTAGAAGCCCAATTTAATCTGGGCGGTATATATCAGGAAGGTATAGTTGTGCCACAGGACAATTCTCAGGCTCTGAATTGGTATATCAAGGCGGCCCAACAAGGACATGAGAAGGCCAAGACCAACTTAGATATGATGTCCAGAGAAGATAAAAGAGTTCCACCGAAAGATAATAAGGATACTAAGGATATAATATGGCAGGACTGAATAAGGAAGTTCTTATCAAAAAACGTAAGACCAAGCTGGTAATAACCATGGGGCCGGCCTTGCAGGACGAGGGATCCCTGCGGGAAGCCCTGAAACTCGCTGACGCGGTTCGTCTTAACGCCAGCCACAGCAAGCCTGAGGAACGAACGCCGGTCCTTAAACTTATAAGGAAAATTTCGGATGAACTGGGACGAACGATCCCCGTTTTTCTGGATCTCCAGGGACCCAAGTGGCGGATAGGTCTATTGGAAGCGCCGGTAATTATGGAGAAGGACAGTATCGGCGTCCTCTACGCAGCCGGTACGCCCGCGCCCAATGGTTATCAGTGGGCGGCGCCTCTTCCACACCCGGAATTGTTCACGGGATCTAAGATCGGCCAGATATGGGTGCTGGACG
>JQOA01000003.1 GCA_000753945.1 Smithella sp. D17
CCAATTATCGCCGTAAGTGGCGTTTTGATCTCGTGAGTAACGTTGGCTACAAAATCAACTCGTATTTGTTCAAGCTTTTTAAGCCTGGTTACGTCGTGAAAGACAATCATGGTTTTTTCTTCATCGGGATGGCCATGAACCGTTGATATACTGACACTTAAGATAATCGGTTCTACAGTACCCATAGTAATTTCTCGAGACACATTCACGCGTGTTTCCTTGAATTCCAGAAAGGCTTTTTGCAAATCGACACTGCGGAAAGACTCCATAAGCGTTTTTCCGTTAACATCACCATATTGAATAGCCAGCATATTGCTTAAAACAGGACTGATAAATTCTATTAAATCCTGTTCATTGGTAATCAAAACACCTTCGTTCATGCTGGTAAACGCCGTCATTAATTTACTTTTTTCTTCATTGGCAATTCTGATTTTACTTTTCAGTTCTTCCACAAGAAAATTAATATTATCGGCCAGTTTTTTGGTTTCATCTGCTGTATCTAAAATAATTGTTCCAACTTGTTTTCCCTGCCGTAATCTTTCGGTAAATTTTTCCATAGATCTAATTGGCGCAGCCAGGCGGTAAGAAAAGAACAGCGCAATCATGAGCGAAATAATTGCCACTATGAATAGTGATAGAAGAATATATTGATATACTTTGTCGATCACATTCTGCACATCATGTAGAGGACGTGCCAGACGAACATAACCGGTAGTTCTTGCCCCATCTTTGATTGTAACGGCTACATATAGCATATCAATGCCCAGCGAATTACTAAACCGGACCGATTTTCCTGTGCCACGTAGTCTCGCTTCCTGCACTTCCGGGCGGTTAAAATGATTTTCCAGGTTGGCAATGTCTTTTTCTGAATCAGCAAAAACCTTTCCTTGAGCGTCAATCAAAGTAACTCTGGAATTCGATATTTTCGCAACTTGCTCCAACTGATTTGATGTTTTCCGGGGAGAGCTCAGGTCAATAAGCTGAGCATAGGAAAATAATTCCGTTTCAATTTTGGAAGTAAGGATTTCCTTTATCTCGTTACGCATGAACATATCTAAAAGGAAAAAAGATATACATATTATGACAAGGTAACTGAAAAATATTTTGTAAAAAAGATTTTTTTTCAAGCTGGTTCCTCACCGCTGATAAGTGAAGTTTGGTGCCGTACATTTTCACCGGTAACCATATAAGTTACCATATCCGCAATGCCTTTAGTGTGATCGGCAATACGCTCCAAATTTTTTTGATACCTGCATAATCATTAAAGCCCGATGAATCGTTTTGGAATCCCCCATCATAAATGTCAGAAGTTCGCGGAAAATTTGTTCGTTGAGATCATCGGTGACCTGTTCCGTCCGCCGGACTTTATCGGCCATATTTAAATCATTTCTGATAAAACTATCCAAAGAGTCTTTGATCATTTCTCCAACGAGGTCAGCCATACGCGGCAGATCAATATATGGCTTCAGTATCGGTTCTTCATTGAGCTGAATGGCTTTTTCCGCGATGTTAACTGCCATATCGCCGATTCTTTCCAGATGTCCTGTAATTTTTATCGCTGTTGTAATAAATCTTAAATCGATCGCCGTGGGCTGACGCAAAGCAAGTATTCTTATACACCTTTCTTCTATATCCGAATCCATTTTATCAATTTCATCATCGTCTTTGATAACCTTACGCGCCATGTTGGAGTTTCTTTCCGACAGAGATTGCATCGCATTCTGAATAGCTTTTTCCGTCACAGCGCCAAGATAAATCAGATTATTCTTTATTTCCTGCAATTCTTTTTCATAATGCAAACTGGTATGTCGTTTTTCTTCCAAAATTGATCCTCCAGTTAATTCTTACCCGAATCTGCCAGTAATATAATCTTCTGTCTGTTTTATATCCGGATTAGTAAATATTTTATCTGTCTTATTATACTCGACTAAGTTTCCTATATAAAAGAACGCTGTCTCATCGGAAATCCTGGCCGCCTGCTGCATATTATGAGTAACTATAATTATAGTATAGTTCTTTTTCAGTTCTTCAATCAACTCTTCAATTTTCGCTGTAGAAATGGGATCAAGCGCAGAAGTAGGTTCATCCATCAGTAAAATGTCCGGCTTCATAGCCAACGCACGGGCAATACAAAGCCTCTGCTGCTGGCCTCCGGAAAGATTCATTGCTGATTTATTTAAAATATCCTTCACTTCGTCCCATAATACGGCCTGTTTCAGGCTCTGCTCAACCAAAGCATCCATATTCCCCGTTCCAAGGCCGGTAAGCTTCGGTCCATAGGAAATATTATTGTAAATTGTTTTGGGAAAGGGATTGGGTTTCTGAAACACCATCCCAATCTTTCGGCGTATTTCGACCGGATCAATATCCGGCGCATAGATATTTTTATCTTCAAAAAGGATTTCTCCTTCAACTCTCGTTCCGCTAATTAAATCATTCATTCGGTTCAAAAGTCTCAACAGCGTGGATTTGCCGCATCCCGAAGGTCCGATAAGAGCTGTGACTTTATTTTTTACAAACTTCATCGAAATATTCGTCAGGGCACGACATTGCCCGTAATAGAAATTTACTTTATGCAATTTCATAATACCGGAATCCATTCTTACCACCTTTTATTTCTTCTCATGTAACTGCGAATAATAATAGCAAACAGATCAATTCCCAGAACAACGGCAACTAAAACAAGGACTGTACCAAACTGTATAGGTCTTGTTGCCTCAATGTTCGTTCCGGCCGTTGCCAAGACATAAATGTGATACGGCAGAGCCATCACTTCATCAAAAATAGAACCGGGCAGTTTGGCGGTAAAATATGCAGCAGCGGTAAACATAATAGGAGCTGTTTCTCCGGCAGCACGCCCTATGCCTAAAATAGACCCTGTCAGAATTCCAGGCATGGCGTTAGGCAAAACAATCCTGTAAGTTGTCTGCCATTTAGACACACCGAGCGCAAGAGATGCCTCTCGAAAAGTCTGCGGCACAGATTTTAATGCTTCTTCCGAGGCGCCGATAATTGTCGGCAGAATCAGAAAACCCAAAGTGAGTGATCCGGATAAAATACTCGATCCGAATTTCATAAAGATAACAAAAAAACCCAGCCCGAATAAACCAAAAACAACTGAAGGGACGCCGGCCAGACAATTGATGCCGACTTTTATAAAACGTATAATTCGTCCTTCTTTAGCATATTCCGTAAGATAAATTGCCGAAGCAATTCCCAGAGGTAACCCCACGGCAATGGCCCCGATGGTCAAATAGATCGTGCCCAGAATGGCGGGCATGATGCCGCCTTTCGTCATGGAATCCGTGGGAGGTTTGGTGATGAAATCCCAGCTTATTGCGCCGATACCGTTCACAATAATATAAAACAGTATGCCGCCCAAGGCCAAAACAATAATCAATGCCGATAAACGCACCGTACCGAAAAAAAGAGCCTGCTTCAAATAGCGCCATTTCATGGAATTATTTTTGAATGACTTCATAACGTCTTCCATCTAAAGTGTCCCCGACCCGACCTGCCGGAATTTATGGGAGACATAATCGGCAATCAGGTTAAATGTTAATGTCAGAAAAAATAAAACAATACCGATGGCAAAAAGCGACTGATAATGAGCACTCCGAAAAGGCGCTTCGCCCATTTCTGCTGCAATACTCGCGGGCATAGGACGAACCGAATCAAATATACTCTCGGGAATAGCAGCCGCACCACCGGCCACCATCAAAACAACCATCGTTTCGCCGATGACTCTCGCCATACCAAGCATTACCGCTGTAGAAATGCCGGACATGGCTGACGGAATAATCACTTGTATAATGGTTTCAAATTTAGTGGCGCCCAGAGCATAGGACGCCTCTTTGAACTCACGGGGAACGGAATAAAGAGCATCTTCCGAAATACTGGAAATAGTCGGTATCGCCATCATGGCCAGAATCACCGATGCGTTAATAATATTTAAGCCTGTGGGCAGATCAAAAGTTTCCTGAAGCCAGGGAGCAATAATCACCATCCCGAAAAAACCAAGAACGACAGAGGGCAACCCGGCCAAAAGTTCTATAACCGATTTGAGAATCTCTTTAATGGATGCAGGAGCGATCTCGGAAATATAAATAGCAGCCAGCACACCTAAGGGCACAGCAATTATTGTAGCCATAAATGTAACAATTAAAGAACCTATGATTAGCGGGAAAATACCGAAGGAGGGAGGATCATAAGTGGGGTACCACTCCATGCCGAAAATAAAATCTCTTACGGATACTTTCCCAAATATAGGAAGTCCTTCACGGAAAAGAGAAAAAACAATCAGTCCCAAAACAACAATGGACACCAGCGAAAACAGGAAAAAGATGTACTTAATAATAATTTCTTTAATGTGTCTGGACACGATTTATTCCTCAAAGTCTTATTTAAATTCTTTCTCTATCCATGTTTTTATTTCATCGCGTGTTTTTCTATTAACAAGGGGATCAATTTGCGCGGGATCGGACCCGGCACTAAAGGCCGAGTACCGATCACCATACATTTTATTTAGAAACGCTTCCGCCATTTACGACCGGACAGCGTTATGCGTGCAAACGAACAAAACACTCTTCCTGGATAAACTTGTTTTCACTGCAATCCTTTAAGAGCGCATATTACTTCTTGCTTTTACCGGTTTTTTTCGCTTCCGTCAGAGGAACAAAACCCTCTTTAACGACAATTTTTTGTCCTGCCGGTGATTTGACAAAATCAATATACTTGGCCACGTCACCGGTTGCATCACCATCTGTGTACATGTAAAGTTCGCGGGAAAGCGGATATTCCCTGGATAGAGCTGTAGCAATGGAAGCGGTTATGCCGTTCACTTGCAAAGGCTTTACGCTTTTATTGACATAACCAATGCCCAGATAACTAATGGCATAGCGGTTTTTTGCCACCGCGGTAACGATTGCTCCGTTGGATGCCAGCATCTGAGCCTGAGGCGCTACTTTGGACTTTTTCATAACAAAATGATCCCAGGATTCAAATGTACCGGAAGAAGAATCGCGGGAAATAACCACAATCTTCAAATCTTCGCCACCCACTTCCTTCCAATTCGTAATCTTGCCCTGATAGATCTGGCTTAACTGATCGATGGATAAATTTTTAACTTTGTTTTTAGGATGAACAACCGGAACAATCGCATCATTTGCCACCACATTGGCAACGGGATTTACACCTTTTGTTTTGGCCAATTCAATTTCTTCCTTCTTCATTTCGCGGGACATGTTGGCAATGTGAGCCGTTTTGTCTATTAAAGCTTTGGCGCCTTCACCGGAACCGCCTCCGGAGAGTGACATCTGCACGCCGGGATTCTTCTTCATAAAAGCTTCCAGTGTCCCTTGTGCAACCGGTAAAACCGTTGTTGATCCCTTGATAACAATTGATGAACCGGCAAAAGCAAGGCCACTCATCAGAACAAAAGCTACCATCGCCATTACTGTTTTTTTGAAAATACTTAACATTTAATTTTCCTCCTGATTTAATTTTCCTGTATTATAGATGGCAAATGTTACAATTTGATGACAGTTAAAAGACAATTTACGAATTTATGAAAAAAAGCAAAAAATATAGACCGGAAGATTTATTTAATATCGGTAAATTTATAGCCAAATCCTCTAACAGTCAGAATATAATGAGGATTTTCTATATCTTTTTCAATCTGGGAGCGTAATCGCCGAATGTGCACATCAACGGCGCGATCGGTGATAAAAGTTTCATCGCCCCAGACATGATCGATAATCTGGTTTCTGAAATAGACCCTACCGGGATGACGCGATAAGAAGAAAAGAAGTTTCATTTCGGTCGGAGTCAACGTCACTTCCTTCCCGTTAACTGAAACGAGACAGGAGATATAATTTATGTTGAGACCTTCATAAGCGAATTCTTCTTTAACGAAAGACTTTTCTGTTTCTTGGAGACGACGCAAGATGCTGCGCACTCTGGCGGTCAGTTCTTTTACGCTGAACGGTTTTGTAACATAATCATCGGCCCCAACTTCCAGACCGATTATTTTGTCAATTTCTTCACCCTTTGCCGTCAGCATGATGATCGGTAGACTCGACGTTTCCGGATTGCGCCTGAGAACCTTACAAACATCCAATCCATTCATTTTCGGCAACATTAAATCAAGAATGATTAAATCCGGTTTTTGTGTTTTGATGACTTGCAGGGCAGACTCGCCGTCATACGCTTTTGCTATGGAAAATCCCTCTTTCTCCAAGTTGTAAGAAACAATATCAACAATATCTTTTTCATCGTCAACAATCAGGATTTTAGACATAAAAACTTATACCATGGGCAGGATGCGTTGAATGTTCGATTTTAAAAGCGTAAAATTCTTTTTCTTCTTTGAGTATAAGAAATTTGGTTTCGCCTGTCAATTAAATTAGAATAAAAATCTGTGAAATAGTCTCCTTGATCCCTCAAAATCTTCACCAAATCTTTCACTTAATGTCATCAAATTGCAATGTCGGCATGCTATTTTACTGCCGAAATTATGGAAAGAATAATTAAGAAGGAAATGTGAAATTTGAGTAGAATGAATAGCAGTGTAGTTCAATATCCTGTAAAAACGGATACCTCAATAACAAAATCCACCAGGGAACTGATGCAGTTGATCGGCATTCAATATGACCGCTTGGGTATAAATGTTGGTTCTCTCCCCTTTGCCCCTGCAGACGTCACGGCCGGAAGCGAATCCGAAATGCAAACGGTTGTGATGGGTAAAAGAACAGATGTGGATTTGCCGCTCGTCATAGAGCAATCCAATTATCTGACGAATATTCGCAAGAGAGCTAAATCCGGTGACACATCAGCAAAAATAATGACCGATCTGGAACAATATTTAAACGCAAACAATGAAGATATATGGGAAAACAGTTGGGTGCGCTTTCCCGGAAAAAAGCTGGGCAAATATGCGGAAGAAGTATTACAGCATGATCTTTCAGCGGATAAAGATAATCCGGCAAAAGGTAAACGCGCGGATATCGACCGTTTTCTATATCAGCGCAACGGCGAAGATTTTGTCCGCATGCCCGTCAGTTATCTTTTAAAACTATCGCTCGCCGAGATAATAGGCTCATCAGACGTTACCAATCCATTGATTGGTAAAACCGGTCTGAAGGTCATGGAAAATTTTCTCAATGACAATACATCACCGGAAACATCATCTTTCTATATCATCTCCGCGCCGTCGGCAAACAGTATAGGTAGAAATGTCGCTAAAGAAATGGCGATACGCTATCTTCTCGGACAGATGTTGATCATGTATGCCAACAAAAAATTTGCTTTACAGGAAAACGGCCAGGAAGCATTGATGTTTTTCTCACCACATCCACCTGTCAGGCAGAAGATTTTAAGCCACTGTATTTCCGATTCGTTTTATCGCGAACTTTTTATGAATCCCTGCCTTTCCGGTTGGAGCAAAGGAGAAGAAAAAAATGAATACATGCATCTGTGTCACCGTGTGTTGAGCCGCAGCCAGTTTAACGCTGTGCTAAAACTTAGGGAAGCAGGAATCATCACCAGTAATCTGGTCTCGCTGCCGAATCTATCCAATATCAGTCTTGCCAATAACGGTACTCACGTCAGCCTGGGAAGTCTCAAGCTGAGCTCTCTGCTTGGCGACTTATCCTCCGGTTATACCCGGCATCATGAAAAATATCTGGGTGACCTGGTTGTAAAAATTACGGAACATTTCCTTCCTCTTTTTGTCGGCACTTATACCGCAGCGCCTTACCGGCTTGCCTTTATGGATTTTCATCCCGAAAAGGCGCTTGGTTTTCTGCCGCACGAGCTGGATTATACACATCTGCGCATGCTCTGGCGGCGCTGGCAAAAAAAAGCCGATCTCAACATCGCGGGATATCCGCTGACACCGTTTGGACCCCGCAGGCTTGATGAAATTGTTAGCTCAGCCTTTCAGTTAACAGGCGATTTTGTGCCCGATTTTCGTTTAATCGATTATCTTGTGGCCATCCTGAGCACGGAAAAAAGCCCGGCGCTTAACGGCAAGTTGAACAATAGTCAGCAGCTAAAACAAGATCTTGCCGACCTCGGCGTCTTTGATACCAAAATGTCACTCTACCTTTTCGATAAATTGCGTGAATACGACAATATGGGTTTTTCCGGTTTTGAGGGACGCCACTACAGTTTATTTGACAGTTTTATGCCGGACATGAGCCAGGCAATCAACCTGCAAAATCTTATCTACCTGTTGGCATTTAAGTATATTGCCACAGGCCGGATCAGCCATGAAGACATACCGGACGATCCTTTTATTGAAAGTGAAAGAAGACAGATTATTTTTGGCAGCGCGATCGGCATTCCCACTTTTTTTGTTCACCAAAATACAAGCAATACTTTCCTGAAGCGCATCATTAAAAAGACACAAAGGGTGCGATCAAGCCATCGCTATAGCGGATACAACAGAATTTACAACATTGAATACCGGCGCGCCTTACTGGATATTATTCGCAATGATGCCGCCGATATAATCGAGATGCTCGGCATGCGAGAAACTATCTGGGATCTGGGATACCGAATCAATGAGCCGGATCATTTTTCTGCTGCGGGTAAACTGACCCGCGGAATTCTAAATCAGGCCCATGCAAAATCACCAATGAATCTTCAAGCGGACACATTTAATCTGGCTGCGGAAAAATACTATCGCACGGTGTTACGCGAACAGCATATCAGGGAAGCTTTTGATATTCTGCGCGAAGATATCGTTAAACTGGATCAAGCGGTGAGCGGTATCAGCCATGAAATGAGAAATTTACTGCATAGTATCCTGCAGGGGAAAAATCCGGCTTCATTTATGGAAACCGCGCAAAGCGAAGTAATACTGGGGACGACAGAGCCACAGACGCTGGAAAAACTTGTCTATCTTATTCTGGCATACACACATTACAAAAATAATTTTTATTCTAAATTTCAGGAATCTCATTATGGAGAAACAAACAAAGAAAAACATGAAGCATCAATATATTGAACGCAATACAAGGCAAGTTAATACAGAAACACTATATGGAAACCAGGCGGTTCAGTTTCTGTATTCTAATATCCGCGAACAATCGCCCTGGCTTTTCCGCAGGCTGACCAGTGCAAGAGTTTCACATTTTTTGAGTTACATAAACTATTACGGAATTCTTGCTGATAGAATGAAAGACCATTTGAATCTGCAATCGATACTGAATATCAACAAAGAAGAGAGTGTCGAGCCACCGGAAAAAATGGACTCATTAAAAAAAATATTTGAGCGCAAAATTCGTTACTGGCAATGCCGCCCCATGCCTAATGATCCACTGGCAATTGTTTCCCCGGCCGACTCCCGGATGCTCTTCGGATCATTCGCCGAAACATCAAGTATGTTTATTAAAGGAAAGTTTTTCGATTATGAAGAAATGCTGGGACGCAACAAAGGAACATGGCTGGCCGCTTTTCAAGATGGTGATTTTGCCGTTTTTCGTTTGACGCCGGAAAAGTATCATTACAATCATACACCGGTTGCCGGCAGGATTATAGACTTCTATCAAATACCCGGCTCTTACCATGCCTGCAATCCCAATGCCGTAGTATCGGTAGTCACTCCTTATTCCAAAAATAAGCGGATCGTCACCATCCTTGACACTGATGTAGAGGGAGGATCTTATGTCGGCATTGTCGCCATGATTGAGGTCGTGGCCTTAATGATCGGCGACATTGTTCAGTGCTACAGCGAAAAGGAATACGAAAATCCGCTGTCTGTGGGAACAGGAATGTTTGTTAAAAAAGGTATGCCCAAGAGTCTGTTTCGCCCGGGCAGTTCTACTGTGGTTTTGATCTTCCAAAAAGACAGGGTAAGGTTTGCCGATGATATTACTGCTAATATGTCCTCTCCGGACGCCCAAAGCATCTTTTCCCTGGGGTTCGGTAAATCACTGGTGGAAACAGAAGTCAGAGTCAGGTCATACATTGGCAGCGCATATGTACTTAAAGGATTAAACTGATTTTATAAAACATAAAAAAGGAGGCCATTATGAATAAAAATAAAACAAGTCAAATTCGAAATTATTTGGTTCAAAAAATGGAAGCTTTACGCACGTCAGCTAATGATACAATAATCAAACTTAAAATAAGCGACGATAAATTTGCTGATCCCTTTGATCAGGCCGCAGTTGAGGCAAGCAAAGAGGTTGATCTTAACTGTCTGGATAAAGATTGGCATCTGCTTCTCGATATAAAGGAAACCATTATGCGCATTGATAGTGGGCTTTTTGGCATTTGCGACCATTGCGGCCGCCCAATATCACAAAAAAGATTAATGGCCGCACCGATGAGCAAACTTTGCGTAATGTGTCAGGAAGAAATTGAATCCCGGCATAATAAACAAAAACACAGATTCCAATATGCAGGCAGAATTTCATACAGCCATGTTTAATGAGATTTTTATAGTCATTATATTTTTTGCCCTGCTGTTTATTTTCCGGTGGGCATTTCAGACTCTGCCTGATGAAAGATGGCAAATCATCGGTTGCCTTCCCTATCGGCAGTTAACAGATGGTCAATGGCAGGGATGGAATCTTACCTGGTATGGTTTTTTTAACGCCGTAGCCGTAGTATTTGCGGTTTGCATGTTTCTGATTCTGATGGGTTCTTTATCCACACCGCTTATTGCCGGTTTGACTTTGTTGACATTGCTTCTCGCCATCTGCCTGCCTGCGGCAAAAATAATTGCTTTTTTGATTGAGAAAAAGCGCAATACGTTTACTATTGGCGGCGCATCCTTTATTGGAATCATTGCCGCTCCGTGGATCATTTTGCTGACCAGTGTAACGGCGGGCAAATGGTCAGGTTTTAACATCACCCCCATACATGCTCTGGCCGCCATGTCGATTGCCTATACGCTGGGAGAAGGAATCGGCAGGCTGGCTTGTATCAGCTTCGGCTGCTGCTACGGGAAACCTCTGGCAGACTGTTCACCTTTGATCAATAAAATATTTCAAAAGTATCATTTTATTTTCAGCGGCAAGACAAAGAAAATCGCTTATGCTCATGCGCTTGATGGTCAGCGTGTCATTCCCATTCAGGCACTGACAACTATAATTTACAGTTTAGCAGGCCTTATCGGCTGCTATCTTTTTCTCAAAGGTTTTACGACTGCTGCTTTTATTTTGACATTGATTGTAACGCAACTATGGCGGGCGTTCTCCGAATTTCTACGCGCCGATTACCGCGGGGAAGGGAAAATATCCAGCTACCAGATAATGGCTTTTGTGGCCTGTTTATATGGCTTTCTCATTGCGTATATATTGAATGAGAAATTCACAGGCACACCGGATTTAGCACTTGGAGTTGCAGCCCTATGGAATCCTGCTTTACTTATTTTCATGTTGGCTTTGTGGGTAGCCATCTTTTTCTACGCGGGAAAAAGCAGAGTGACTACATCAGTAATAGAAATTCATGTGCTTAGGGAAAAAATCTAACCTTTATGATTTTTAATGATGCTGAAACGCTTTTCCATTATATTCATTTTATTAGTAGTGTCCTTTTGCTGTTTTTATTTGTTTTCCGGCAACAGAGTCCCCCATCCGATATCGTCATTAGAGAAACTTATAGGTAATCGGGATGACGCCACACAATGGCACAAAATTAAAAGAACAAAAAAAGTAAAGGGTGTCGCCCTGGTTGTTCACGGCCTCAACTTAAAACCTGCAAGAATGCAATCCATCATCACCGAGCTAAATGACACGGGAATTGATGTTCTGAACGTCTCTCTCAGGGGACATGGTAACAACTATACGAAGAATCGCCGTCTGTCCGATGACGAGGCCAGACTGGAGTCCTTTCAAACGGTAACGTATCGTTTATGGCTGGAGGAAATTTACACAGCTTATCTCAAAGTAAGGCAAAGAGCTGACAAGAAAAGAGTTCCTGTCTTCTTTGTCGGATTTTCCTTAGGCGGGCTGATGGGTTGCGACCTCTTGCTGTTACAGCACGATGTGTCTTATGACCGTATGGTTTTATTCGCGCCGGCTTTAAACATCACGATGGAATGTCACCTGTTAAAAGCCCTGATGCCTTTTCCCAATATGGTTATCGACAGCTTGTCCCCGATATACTACCGCTCAAACACGGGGACACCCATGGCGGCCTACAAGGCTTTATTTGAAGCCGTTAACCATTTTAACAAGAATGCGAATGATAAACTAAACAAACCGGCTCTTTTGTTTATCGATGAAAAAGATGAATTTGTGCCTTTTGTGGAACTAAACGAAATTATCACGCAAAAAAAACTTGACCGCTGGCGCGTTCATGTTGTGCGCAAAGACAATTATATCGGCGAGAACATCTCCCATCATTTGATCATTGACCAAGACAGCGTAGGCCGGAAAATGTGGCAGCAGATGAAAGAAGCCATCAAGAAGCATTTCAATATTGATGAAGTCGTAAAAAGTCGAAAAACCGTCATACC
>JQOA01000004.1 GCA_000753945.1 Smithella sp. D17
GCATCCAATCCGGCCATTTCCGCTTCAATCTTGCAGCAGATTCCCATGACGGGCTCTTCTAATTTTGCCTCAGCGGCGAATTTATCGGCAAACGAAAGGTTGTCTTCCGCCACATTGACAACAACAAGTTCCGGTTTGATCGTCCAGAAAGAGAAACTCCGCAGTGTAAAAATTTCCGCAGGAGTCAGCCCCGCCGTGCGTAAAGGTTTCCCCGCTTCGAGGCATTCTTTTAATTTGGGCAGGAGGTCATTTTGCGCCACATCCTGCGGCGTGAGCGCTTTCTTGGATGTTTTGCTCAGGCGTTCCAGTTTTTTCTCAATAATTAATAAATCGGAAAGAACCAATTCGTCTTCCAGCTTGCGATAAGCTTCGATGCTCAATTGAACATCAGGGAGAGAAAAGCCGTCAACAACGTGCAGAATACCGTCTGTGCCGCTTAAGTTCTGGCGTATAGCTTCCCATGGATGTTCGCCCACGGCATGAACATCAACAAAGGGGACTTTGGCCGGAGATACTTTTACCGGTTTGTATATTTCGACGAGCTTGTCAAAGCGTTCATCAGGCACGGAAGCCTGACCGCGCACAACCGTTTCGTTATGCGACTGGCCGCTTTTCACGCCGGTCATGATTTCAAACAATGTGCTCTTCCCGCTTTGGGGAAGCCCCAATATACCCATTTCCATATAAAAAGTCTCTCTTGCTTTATGAAATTGCTATGCCGTATTTTAGAATTTCCTGAGCCAGGGTACTATAATGTGTAAGATATAGCATAATATAACATTGAAGTAAAATGCATTTTGATTCATGTCAATTGTCTATGACTATCATCACTGCTTGTCCAGAAAAAACTAGTATGGTGTCCCCAGATTTCCCAATGAGTATGGTGTCCCCAGATTTCCCAGATTTCCTTTAGTGGAAAATAAATCTGTCCCCTTTTTCACGGTTTAATAAAGAAGCCGGATGGCGATCATCTGCGTCATCCGGCTTTGAGATTCAAAATGCTCTTCATTTTCTCGTCTCTGGGGACTCCTTTGTTTTCCGTTTAAATCGCATGGTCATCACTCGGGGTGGCAGGCTTGTTCAACCCGCGATGAAATCGAGGCGACTGCGTCACTCGAATTCATCGCTTTATACGTTGGACGTTATTCTTTCCAATCTTCGAGTTTCAGGTTTTTAATTCTTATAAATTCGTTTGTATTATTGGTAACAAGGATGAGATTGCGCGCAACTGCTTGAGCTGCGATGAGCATGTCGTAAGAGCCGATAAGATTTCCTTCTTTTTTTACCTGTGATCTTATAATTCCAAAGTGTTCAGAGTCGGTATTACCAAAATCGATAATTTCAAACGGAGCCAGAAATTCAGTTAAGGATATTCTGTTTTTTTCAATGTTTTGACTATTGTAAACGCCAAATTGCAATTCGGCTACCGTGATGCTGGATAAATAAACGGTTTGTTCGAGTACGCTGTGCAATTTTTCCAGGACATAAAGAGGCTTTCTATTCTTGATAAAAATACAGATATTTGTATCAAGCAAATACATTACAGACCCTTTCGCTCCTGCATTTGTGGCTGTTCTCTCCCGTTTTCCATGAAATCATCGGTAAACCCATGTAGGCCATGGAGAAATGTTTCCCACACGCGGTTTTTAGGAAAGAGAATGACAGAATCGCCAATCTTTTGAATTAGCACATCTGTCCCTTCAAAATTGTATTCTTTAGGCAGACGAACTGCTTGACTGCGTCCATTTTGAAATAATTTAGCTGTTTGCATGTTGCACCTCCACAGTTAATATATATCTTGGTATATATCTTGGTATATATCTTGGTATATATCTTGTCAAGCTAAAAAAATAATTTTCCCCAGATTCTCGTTTTTTTATTTACGAAATATAGGGGATATACTTCAAATATCAATTGACATGTTTTGAATTGAATGTTATGAAATAAATAGGCCAAGACAATCGCGCATCGACACATCCGGAGCCCTGCATCATGTGATCTGCAGGGGAATTGACCGCCAGAAAATCTTTACAAATCAGAATGATTATTTGTTGTTTCTGAAACGTCTTGCGGCTTTGTTGACGGAAACCAGGACATCCTGCATTGCCTGGGCGTTAATCCCCAACCCCTTTCATCTTTTGCTGAGAACAGGGAATGTCCCCATTTCTCTTTTGATGAAAAGACGGCTTACCGGATATAATGCATTGCCAGCCGCCAGACGTGCCTACAGCCGGTTTGTCCGAAGCGGAATAGAACAGGGGCGTCGTCCTGATTTAACCGGTGGCGGTTTGTTGCGAAGTCACGGGGGATGGACCGGCATCAAAGCGTTAAGAGCGACAGGCGACGATCAAAAAGGCGATGAGCGGATATGGGGAGACGGAACTTTTGTCAGTGAAGTTCTGGATAAGGCCGAAGAAAGATTCAAGGAAGCATATAGACTCAGAGCCAGAGGAGATGATCTGGATCCATTAATCAAACGAGTTGCCCAAATCACTCAAGTTACGCCGGATGAGATATTTGATTCATTAAGGGATGCAAAAAGGACAAAGGCAAGAAGTATTCTTTGTTATTGGGCCACGGAAAAGCCGGGGATACCTCAAAGCCGGTTGGCGCAACTGCTG
>JQOA01000005.1 GCA_000753945.1 Smithella sp. D17
AAAACCTTTTCTTTGCTTTTATTTATAATGTTCTCGGTGTGCCGGTTGCGGCGGGCATTCTGTATCCCAACTTTGGCATTCTTCTCAGCCCGATCATTGCTGCGGCGGCTATGAGCCTTTCCTCCGTTTCCGTGGTTGGAAATGCCCTCAGACTGCGCAGAGTAAAGATATAACCAAAAATAAGCATCAAATCGGAAAGGGATCAATCGACCCGTACACTACTTTAGGAGGTTTATATGAAGCGTATAATCTTGATTTTGACGGTTTTGTTTTTATCGGTAGGGCTGGCTTACGGGATGGACTATGAGGTAACAAAGAAAGCGGGAGACTACACTGTACAGGTCAAGATCGACCGGAATCCTCCGGTCGTGGGAGACAACAACATGATGATCTGGTTGAAATGAAAGATGTCGTCGGCAAAGACGTTAAGGGCGCCATGATTACGGTAGACTACAATAAGTCAACGAAGCTGTGGATGCGCGTCAAGAAGTACAACTCATAGGCTACGCCGCATGAAAACAATTACCATGCAATCCTGGCAATTCCCACACGGGGTTTGTGGGATGTAACTATAAATATTACTCATAATGGGAAGACGGTATCCACCAAGTTCGAGATAGATGTGAAGTAGTAGGTTTATCCTACTGCTAACCTATGTATCAACCCTCATTGTAACTTTAACTAAAAGATATATTCTATAATCAAAAAAAAGGAGGACATTAATTATGTTCGCACCAAAGAAGATTTTAGTACCTACGGATTTTTCGGTTTATGCCGATAACGCGTTAAAACAGGCGGCAGACATTGCCAAACAAAACAAAGCCAAGATTTATCTCTTACATGTGATTGATGACGGGTTTCAGCAATGTGCGGTTGATTATTGTCTGAATGAAGGAGATGTTCAAAAAATTCTAAAGGACAGTATAAAGAATGCAAAAGAAAAACTTCAGCAGGAAGCTAAGAAAGTTACTGACAATAATTCCAGCATTGAAATTGTTTATGATACGAGAAGAGGCATTCCTTACGAGGAGATACTCAAAGAGCAGGAAGAAAAAGGCGTTGATCTGATCGTCATTGCTTCACACGGGAAAACAGGCATTTTGAAAAATTTGATGGGCGGCGTTGTCGATAAAGTAATGAAAAGGGCCAAATGCCAGGTATTGCTTGTCAGGAGCTAAAATGGGGTATGTAAATCAGAGATTAGGGACAAATGATGAAACCATCGAAGCCAAACCCTGTTCGATATTTCTTGTAAAGCAACAAACATGCGATGTGGGTTAAACCATTCTGGTTTTATTGTTTGAGTCAATGGAAATACTTGCCACATTGATCAACTCCATTAATATTTCCCAAAATTAATTTCATCAAGGGGCTTGTTTTGAAAATGATTTGACTTTATAATCAATTAAAACAAGCAAAAATTGACTATTAATGAAAAAGCAAGGTGAGTATGACCAACCCTCTCCCCAAGAAAAACAAGAATATTCTCTTTACGGTCTTAATGATCTTTTTTTCAGCATCCGCCTTAATTATTATCCTGGGTTATTTTATTTATCAAAACCAGAAAAAAGACATTGATAATGCCGCCAGCCAGCAGCTTACCGCGATTGCCGAACTTAAGGTATGGGAAATCAATAATTGGCGCAATGAGCGCATCGGTGACGCAAACGTCATATACAAAAATGATGTATTTGCGTCCGACGTAATGCAATATTTCAACAATCCTTCATCCCGGGAAGCAAGAAAAAATATTTTGTCGTTACTTTCTGCAACACAAAAATCATATCAGTATAAAAACATATTCCTTCTCGATAAAAACAAAAAAGTTCAATTGGCCTTAAAGAAGTATGATAGCTATGATGGTCACAGTCATTCTAACGATATCAATGAAGCTGTCGAAAAAAACGATATCATCATCAGCGATTTATACAGAGATAACAAAACCGGCGCACCGAGAACATTATAAATAAAAGCAAAGAAAAGGTTTT
>JQOA01000006.1 GCA_000753945.1 Smithella sp. D17
CCCGCGAAAACACGGCCCACATCAGGAAGTCTGAAATTTTAACTTCGAAAGACTTAAATGCATAAAGGGCTGTTGAGCTCCCGGCGCGCTTCCTCTGTAAATGTTTTTAATTGCTCGGCGGGAATACCAAGATTAAGAAATGTTTGATTGATGATTTCCAGACTGGCTTCAAATTCCGGCTGAACCACGTACGTCACACCTTTTTTGTAAAGCGCTTTCATTTGTTCTATCCCTTCCGCCCTGGCAATGATGTGGATATCGGGATTGATTTTTTGCGCCTGTGCGACAATTCCCAGCGAAACAACCGCCACAGGAGTTGTAATCAGCAGAATCTTCGCTTTGCGTAAGGCCGCGGCTTCCAGAATTATTCCCTTGGCGGCGTCTCCGAAGATAATCGGGAATTTGCGCAATTTTACTTCCTGGCTGCGCCGGGAATTCTGTTCCAGAATAACAAAAGGTATACCGGAGTGGTGCAGAACATTGGCAACGTGCATGCCGACCCGTCCTCCACCTGCGATAACGATATGATCTTTCAGACCGCTTTTCGGAAAATGTAAAGGCTTAAGCTTAAGCGGCTTCATAAAACGACGGGCAAAAACATAAAGCGGCGCCGTCAGCCCAGATATGAAAGGTGTCAGCAGCATAGTAACAATGGTCATCGCCAGCACTAAAGAATAGAATTCGGCAGAAATCGATTTTGTTCCGACACCGACCCTGCCAAGAATAAAAGAAAATTCTCCAACCTGCGACAGTCCTAATCCCATTGCCAGAGGAATGACATTGCGATAACCAAACGCCCGGCTCAACACGGCAAAAATCAGTGCTTTGCCCAGCATAACAAGAACCACCAGAAGCGCTATCATTTGCCAGTGGGCAAAAAGAAATCTGATATCCAGCAGCATGCCGATGGACGTGAAAAACAACAAACTGAAAATATCACGCAGTGGAATGATGTCGCTTAGCGCCTGATAACCATAGTCTGATTCGCTCAATAGAATACCGGCGACGAAAGCGCCAAAGGCGAAAGAAAGGCCGAAAATGTAAGTGCCATATCCGATACCCAAACCGATGGCAGCCGTGGCAATCAGAAAAAGTTCGCGCGAATTCCAGTTCGCGATATATCTCATCAGGCGTGGAATGATTTTCGTGCCGATAAAAATTATTGCCAGTAGAAACAAGGCGGCTTTAGCTGCCGCAATAAGCAAAATAGAAAAGCCAGCCTGGATATTGTTTAGCTGCGGCAGAATAATCAGCATCGGCACAATAGCCAGATCCTGGATAATCAATACGCCGATCATCACGCGGCTGGAAAGCGTGCCCATCAATCCCTGATTTTCCAGGGTCTTCAGAATAATCATGGTGCTGGATAGAGAAATCAAGGCTCCGAACCATACGGAAGACGTCCATGTCCAGCCAAACAGTTGACCGATGCCAAACCCGTAAAGCATTGTCAGAGTTATTTGCAGAGGTGTGCCGAAGAGTGCGATCGTTTTGACCGGTTTTAATTCTCTGAAGGAAAATTCAAGACCCAGCGCGAAAAGCAAAAGAGCTATACCGATTTCCGCCAGCTTTTCGATATTATTAATATCCGAAATCGTGATGCCTCCGGTATAAGGTCCCACGACAATTCCGGCCAGGATGTAACCAAGAATCAAAGGCTGTTTCAGCGTCCGGGCAATCAAACCACCCACTAATGCGGACATAACGATAATTACAATGTCTTCAGCAATGCCCATAAGATAATACAACACTTTATGAAAAGGTTAAAATATACAACAGATTTAAAAAACTTTTTTAAGTATAGGTGAAAGTATTCCTGCGTGTCAAGGCAATAATGCTGAGAAGAATTGAATACTTGAATTAATTATGCATTACTTGTATAAGTATCCATTATTTTTCTTCGGCTGTTAATTGTTTTATAAATAATATGTTTGAAAATTTCCGGATCAGGTATAAAGAAGTATAAAGGAGAAAACAAACTTTTGATATTTACCAGTAAAATAAAAATCGCCCTCATAATATTATTAGCCATCTTTATAGTCGGCACCTTCGGTTTTCATTTTATCGAAGGATGGAGTTTTGTTGATTCATTTTATACTACAATTGCTACTTTATCTACGGTGGGTTATGGGGATTTCTCACCGGAAACAACAGCAGGCAAATTCTTTGCGGTTTTCGTAATTATTTTTGGCGTGGGCATGATGTTTTATACATTGGTCCTTTTAGCGGAGACTTTTATTGAAGGGCGTCTGCGCAATCTATTGGGGAGGGGAAAAGTGGAAAAAATAATCGATAAAATGCATAATCATTATATAATATGCGGCGGCGGTCGTATCGGTTTTTTGATTTGCCGTGAATTAATGGCGGGGAAAATGCCGTGTGTGGTTATCGATAACAATCCGGAAGTGATTCAAAAGGCTCAGGATGAAGGTTTTATTTGCTTAAAAGGAGATGCAACACAGGATAAAATATTGATTAAAGCGGGAATCAAACGAGCGAAGGGTGTCGCTTGTGTTCTGCCGTCGGACGCGGAAAATCTGTACGTTATTTTGACAGCAAAAGAACTCAATCAACAAGTGTATATTATATCCCGCTCCGAGGAAGAAGAATCGGAACACAGGTTGCTTAGGGCAGGAGCGGATCGGGTGATGTCTCCCTACACACTGGGCGGTGTCAGAATGGCGATGGCTATTTTGCGTCCGGCCATGCTGGACTTCATTGAAATTACCACCCGCCAGCAAAGTCTGGAATTGCGCATGGAAGAAGTTTCTGTCTGTAAAAACTCACAGTTTATTTCTAAATCACTGGAAGATTCAGGAATACGCAAGCGTTATGGACTGATAATTATTGCCGTGAAAAAGGATTCCGGAAAGATGATTTTCAATCCTATGGCGAATTATATTATTGCCGAAGGTGATAGGTTGATCGCAATGGGTGAAGATGAAAATGTAAAACAGTTTTCTGAATCGTGTCTGGCGTAGAAAAAGGAGTAGAACATGAAAGTAAACAAATTATGCTATTTATGGAAATGGATATTTCTGATTTTTATTTTCATTTTTATGGGCTGCGTCGGCCCCAGTCTGTACAGCGTTAATATATACTACGATGCGGATCAGGCTGCTATCCCTGCATATTTAAAGGCCGACAAAACCTCTGGCGCCATTATTTCCGTTGCTGAATTTACCGATACGCGTCAGATGGACGACCGGCTTGTAATTGGACGTGTGACGGAATCGGACGGAACAAAAGTATTGCTATTGCCCAAGAATGTCAAAGCAACAAAGGCTGTGGCCAACGGCATAAAAGAATATTTAAGAAAGGCTGGATATAAAGTTCCCAATAAAATTGAACAATGGAATTTAAAGGAACAAAACATGCCGCAGGGAGTCGCCAATATACTTATCGGTGGAAATATAGAGGAGTTGGAGATTTCCTGCCTTAAAGGATTTCCTACAAACTCCTGCAAAACCAATATAAAATTAACTTTTGTTTTCGCCGATGTGACTAAGGGCAAAATACTTTATGAAGGTAAAGTGGAAAGCAATTATTCAAAAGAATATGCTCTGTTTTCTGAAGAAGTTCTGGGAGAACAGGCAGGCATTGCTCTTGGTGATGCCATTGAAAAATTATTTACAGAAAAAATGGTAGCACAGAAACTTAAAGAAGCCATTGCTCGTTAGTGGAGCGCTCAAATGTTGGGTTTAATGATTACCTTGATGGATTTCCGGCCATCTGTAACAAGCTGAAAACCTTTGACAATATCTTTTAAGGGGAGCCGGTGCGTAATCAGATCATCCACTATGATATTGTGCCATTCTATTAGCTTAATAGCTTCGATGATATCCGGTGGCCCGCAATAATAAGAAGTGAGAATGGTAATTTCTTTCATCCAGAAATCATTGACCGGAACGACCACTTTTTTATCCGGTCCGGGAACAGCAAAGAGCACGACAACTCCGCCCTTATCCACGCATTTCCATGCCTGCTCCACCGCCGAATCAGCTGAGGCGCATAAAAAGACGACGTCGGCTTTTTTACAACTTTCTTTTACTAATTGCTTTGAAATATCATCCGCCGCATTGGTGATAATATCGGCTCCCATTTGTCTGGCAATTTCCAGTTTTTTTTGGTTGATGTCTGCGGCGATTATCCTGCATCCTTTTGTTCGCGCCAGTTTAACGTTAAGCAAACCGGACATTCCGCAACCGATGACCAAAACGGTTTGCCCCTTTTTTACGCCGGCCAGCCTTTGCGCTCTCACGACGCAGGCCAGAGGTTCGATAAACGTGCTTTGATCAAAGGAAATGTCTTGAGGAAGCAGATAAGTTCCGTTTTCTATTAAAATCTCCGGAACAAGAATGTATTCGGCAAAGCCGCCGGGAAGCCTCTCCTTGACCTCCAAACATTGCGGATAGTGCCCGTTTTTGCAGTAATAACATTTCATACAGGGCACTTTCGGAGCGATAAAAACACGGTCACCCGGTTTATATTTTTTTACTGATTTGCCGACTGTTAACACTTGTGCGCCTATTTCATGTCCCTGCACCAGCGGTGCTCGCGGAAGGCGATACCATTCTACAATATCGCTGCCGCAGATGCCGCAGGAAATAACCTTGACCAGCATTTCCTTTTTATTGGGCTTCGGAGTCGGCACATTTTTGATGCGGATATCCTTGTTGTTGTACCAGAGCGCGACCTTCATTTTTCCTTTTTCAAAGTTTTATAGAGATCAAAAGCTTTCTTCGGAGTTTCGTTATCATGGACAACGGAGCGCACCGCCTGAATCATGGCAATAGGCGCATCCGACTGGAAAATATTGCGTCCCATATCCACACCGGCGGCGCCTTTTTGAACTGCGTTATAGGCCATGGTCAGGGCTTCAAGTTCCGGAATCTTCTTTCCGCCAGCCATGACAATCGGTACAGGGCAGGAAGAAGTTACTGTCTCGAAATCTTTTTCCACATAATAGGTCTTGATGTAGTGGGCGCCAAGCTCCGCGCAAATTCTACAGGCCAAACGAAAATATTTCGCATCGCGGGCCATATCCTTTCCTACAGCCGTGACCGCGAGAGTGGGAATTCCATAACGGTTACCGATATCAACCATTTTGGTCATGTTGATGACAGACTGTTTTTCATATTCACCGCCGATAAACACCTGTACCGCCATGGCGCAGACATTTAAACGGATGGAGTCTTCGATATCAACAGCGATTTCTTCATTGGAGAGTTCCTTGAGAATGCTGGCGCCTCCGGAAACCCGCAGTACGATAGCCTGAGAAGTGGAAGGTGGTATAACACTGCGGAGAATTCCCCTTGTCAGCATGAGAGTGTCCGCGTAAGGCGCTAAAGGAAGGATATTAATATCAACCCTTTCCAGGCCGGTCGTTGGTCCCTGGAAATAACCATGATCTATTGCCAGCATAACTGTCCGGCCGGAGACTGGATTAAATATTCTGGAGAGTCTGTTTTTCATTCCCCAATCCAGGGAATTCGATCCTTTAAGAAAAAATCCCTGCGTTTGCTGAGGCATATCGCAATGAAACATTTTGGCTTCTTTGATTCCATCCGCATCCGGCATATCTTGTGCGCTCCTTTCTTCTTCAAGAAGTTGGTTTAGTCTTTGTCTTGTTTGATGCAATCTTGCATATTTTTAAAAATCAGTCAAATTCACTTTCAGAAATTAGTTGTTTACAAAAAGAAAACAAATCATTTGCTGAAGGAAATTTATTTTTGATTTGTTATGTTCAGTGATTCGCAGAGTATTTCCGCCGGATCCAGAGCGGTTATTCCGGAGAGTCCTTCCAACTGCATCCGACAGGAACCGCAATCTGCAACAATATTTTTCGCTCCTGTCTTTTTGATTAAGGAAACAGCCCGATTGCCAATTTGTATCGCCGTAAACTCGTTATTTTCTTTAAAACCGTAACTGCCGGAGAGTCCGCAACAGGTGTCATCAAAAATTTCACATTCCAAACCTGGTATAGTTGCCATAAGTTTTTGGGCCGGATAGCCGATTTTCAATGCTCTGAGATGACATGGAATATGATAGGCTATTTTACGCCGTACTTTTCCAAATTCAGGTTTGGCGTATCCTTCATTAATGAGTTTGATAATATACTCGTGAAGATTATAGCTGCTCTCGGCAATTTTTTTGCCCTGCGGAATTTCCATGATGCCGGGGTAATCATGCAGAATACAGAGACCGCAGGAGGTGCATGCATAAACGATATCATAACCGGCGTCTATGTAGTCGGATAATGAAGAAGCGTTTTTTTGTGCGAAGTATTTGGCGAGCGCCAGGTTTCCGTTGCCCAGCGCGGGCAATCCGCAGCACCACTGGGGCGGCAAGACGACATCAACATTCATAGCGGCAAGAAGTCTGACAATCTTTCTTCCTATATCAGGGCGGTAGAAATTTATAAAACATCCGTAAAAGAAGGCGACTTTTTTTGTGCCTTTGTTCAGATTCTTTTTCCCTTGGCGCATTGTCCGGAAACTAAATTTGGGAAAGGGGATGTACGTTGATATTCCTATTTTACGAAGAATATTCTTTCCCGTTTCGGTAGAAGCGAATTTATTGGCCAGGGGAGCGGTCAATGAACCCAGAGCGCTTAAATAATAATTGTTGGCAAAAAGCAGGTGTGTCGCAGTTTGCGGATGTTCCTTGCCGTATCTTTGTTGTTCCCGAAGGATAATTTGTGCCGGTTCCACTCCGCAGGGACAGGCCATTTCGCAGCGCTTGCACTGGCTGCATAAAAAAACCCATTCATCCTGAGCTTTTTCTTTTTCCGACCGGAAACGCTGGGCGTCAGGCCCCGCCTGTTTTGGTCCGGGAAAATCCGGATTCACTCTGAATACGGGACAGTTTTCGACACAAATCGTGCAGCGTATGCAATGTTCATAGTTCATGAGATAGATACTCCGCGCAGGACTGCGCCGCTGCATGGGCTGTGGCCAGCGCCAGGCCATGACCGCATCCGTTTTTCAGTATTTCCGTTTCGGCCAGAATCCCGCCGCATAAAAAGATATTGTTCCACGGAGAATCAGCCGGACGCATGGATGAATCAACAATGATACCGGCTCTGCCGATACCATGATTCAGAGAGAAATAATCATTGTCGAACCAGGTTTCGCGCGGTCCGGAAATGTGTACCGGCAGATTAAATACATTTTCCGTAATGTCCTGGCGTGTGGCGGTCAGACCGCCGCCGACAAAAGAACCTGTGCCCAGAATAAAAGCTCTGGCGTTAATGCTGTTGGGCCTTCCTTCAGAATGCGTAGTCACTGCTTCAATAAGCTTTCCTGTTTTTTCTGTTCCAACCACAGGCCATGCCCAGTAGATAGCGCCTCCTTTTTTGCGAAAGTATTTTTTCAGCGCGTTAAAAAGTCTTCTGCCGGGCATGGAGGGCGGAATAGTTGGAATTTCAAAGACGGGTTTTCCCATGAGAACCGCTATGGAGTTGACAATTTCACTTGCCGATTCCAGACCGGCAACAGCGGGTAGGGCAATTTTATCTTCATCAATGCGAAGTTTGTCCATCCAAATGATAAATCTTTCAAAGAAATTTTTGTCCTCGAAGCGTGAGGCAATACTCATGATACTGTAAACGCCGGCATCAAATACCGAAAAGTTGGTATTCTTGCGTCTCGATACAATATATCCGGGATAAAAATCTTTTATTCCTTTGAAAGTAACTATATGGATACTGTCTGTATTATTCTGAGGCGCCGCTTCCATCGTTGAAGGAACAAGGCAGGAAGTTTTAAATGTGCCCAAAGCAGAAACAACAGAACGGTTTTTTTCGATAGAGCCTGCATAGGGCATGCCCATATCCATCATCACCGTTTGAAAATAATTCAATGACTGCCGGATAGTTTTTTCGTCAACAAGATGAAAGGGATGTTCCGGCGGGAGATTTTTTATACCCGTAAGAGGATTTTCATCGCAGGAGCATACATCAATGCAGCCGGTGGAAAGACAGGCCGTCGGTTCTCCGGTGGTAACAAGGGCGACATTGAAACCGCGTTCGGCGAGCAGTGCTCCAGTTGTAAGACCAGCCGCACCGGCTCCTATAATAACAACATCATATTCGGTAACGCTCATTTGGATTTCTCCATGGCCAGAATTCCCAGATATATATATTCCACAAGCTGTTCTTCGCGAAGTTGGTCTCCCCACAGAGCATGCCTGATGCCTTTATATCGGCGCTGGAGAAAATTGCGCAGTATTTCCATGGACTGTTCTGGAGATATAACACTCATGTCGTTCATGATGCCCAGCGCGCGGAAAGTACAGAAACCTCCCTGACATGGTCCCATGCCCAGGCGTGTCCGATGCTGGATATCGCCTACATTGCGCGTTGATGTCTGTTTGATTATCCTTTCCACATCCCCCCTGGTGACAAGTTCACATTCGCAAACGATATTTTTTAAATCTGCCAGACGTTTGGCAAGAGGATAACCGCTCAACTCTTCCTGTCCGTCCAATGATATTTCTGCCGTTTCGCATGTTTTCTTAAGATTAAAAGAAGCCATTATTGTATCAACCATCTTCTCTGCCATCAGCCGGAAGGTGGAGAGTTTTCCTCCCACGATACTGTATAAGCCGTTTTCATGGTTGATAATACGGAAGCCGCGAGAAATTTCATGGCTGTCTATTTTTTGGGATTTGAGCAGCGGACGGACACCCGAAAATGCCCTGATGATACGGGTATTGTTGAAATGCGGAATCATTCGCCCCGCCTCGCTGATGATGGTATCTACTTCGGGATACTCAATACTGATTCTATCCGGATCTTCCACGCTCAGCGATGTTGTTCCGGCCAGACATACAGCTTCATTGGGCACGATTATATCACCGTCGGAAGGATGTCTTAGTCTGCTAATTACCATGTTGGTCAGACGGTGATTCGTGATGACCAGAGACCCTTTCACCAGAGTCATCGGCACTTCGGAACCCGCAAGAGATGCAATTATGTTGGCCCAGGCACCGGTAGCGTTAATGATAATATTGCCGTGAATTTCTTTATTCATTCCTGTTGATTGATCAATGGCTTTGATACCGATGCAACGGCCGTGTGCTTTGATAATTTCAGTGACCTTATGCCGTGTGAAAATAATTCCACCGCGTAGCTCGGAAGTTCGAATATTGAGCAGGCAAAGACGAAACGGATCAATGGAGCAATCGGGAACTCTGATTGCTTCCTCGATTTCAGGATTTAAGTTGGGTACCAAATCAAAGGCTTTGGTTGAGGAAAGAACTTCGGCGGGAATGCCCACTTCCTCACAACCCTTGAGAAATACTTCCCGGAAACGTTTGGAATCGCCGGGCAGGCGAACGAACAAACCACCTGTTTGTTCGACGCATTTTTTCCCGATTCTTCGAAGAATAAGATTTTCTTCATAACATTCACGGGCAGCTTGCGGGTCGGTAACCGCATATCTTCCTCCGCTGTGCAGAAGACCGTGGCAGGCGCCTGTGGCTCCCGCCGCGAAGTCGCCCTTTTCCACAAGACAATGGGGAATGCCACGCAGTGCCAGATCCCGGGCAATTCCGCAACCGGTCGCTCCACCGCCAATAATAATCACATCCGTTTTAATCATTTGATCCTACACTTCTTTTTTTGTCATTGCGAGTTCACGGCAGTGAACGTGGCAATCTTTATGACGTGGAGTAGATACGAGATTGCTTCGGTCGTTTCACTCCCTCCTAAGAAACTTCAATGAGCAATCCCCCTCTTTTCTAAAGAGGGGTCAGGGGAGATTTTACGGAATTGCACCGATTGAAAAATCCCCCTCAATCCCCCTTAAAAAAGACATAATGGAAGAAGAAACCGTGTAAAAATAGATCAGTTTCTTCCATTAATAACCCAGTGCATAGCATCGGGTAAATTGCTCGCAAAGACATTGTGACACAGTATTTATGCTTCTTCCTCCCATTTCATCGCGCGTTTCACCGCCTTTTTCCAGTCATCATAGAGTTTCCGGCGCTTATCTTCACTCATTGCCGGATTAAATCGACGATCTATCTTACGTCTTTGAACAATCATGGATTGATCCTTCCAGAAGCCCACCGCCAAACCCGCCAGATAGGCCGCGCCCATTGCCGTGGTTTCAATAACTTTTGGCCGTTCCACGGGAACGCCCAAAATATCCGACTGAAACTGCATGAGAAAATCATTGGCACAGGCGCCGCCGTCCACGCGCAGTTCACATAAATCCAATCCGCATTCATTGCGCATCAGTTCCAGAATATCCCTGGTTTGATAGGCAATGGATTCCAGTGTCGCGCGGATAATATGATTTCTTGTCGTTCCCCGGGTCAATCCTAGAATCGCGCCGCGCGCATACATATCCCAGTAAGGAGCGCCCAGTCCCACAAATGCCGGAACAACGTAAACACCGAGTGAATCTTCAACCCTTGTCGCAAAATACTCGCTGTCTTTTGCATCATAGATGAGTTTCATGCTGTCGCGCAGCCACTGGATGGCGGCGCCGGCAACAAAAATGCTTCCTTCCAGTGCATATTCAACCTTGTTGTTTATTCCCCAGGCGATGGTGGTCAAAAGGCCATTTTTCGAATGAACAAGCTTTTCACCGGTCAGCATCAGCATAAAACAGCCGGTACCGTAAGTATTCTTGACCATTCCCGGAGTATAGCAGGCCTGTCCGAAAAGGGCCGCCTGCTGATCCCCAGCGTCTCCGGCGATAGGTATTTCCGCTCCAAACAGCCGGGCATCCGTATAACCGTAAACCTCACTGGAAGGCTTTACTTCCGGTAACATTGACACCGGAATGTCCAATGCTTTTAATATTTTTTTATCCCATTTCAGTTCTTTGATATTATAAAGCATTGTGCGGGAAGCATTACTATAGTCGGTCACGTGAACTTTCCCTTTTGTCAGATTCCAGATCAGCCAGGTGTCAATGTTGCCGAAAAGAAGCTCGCCGTTTTGTGCTTTTTTTCTGACCCCTTCAACATTGTCGAGTATCCATTTTACTTTCGTCCCCGAGAAATAAGCATCTACGACCAATCCTGTGTTTTCCCTTATATAATTTTCTAATCCCTTAGATTTTAATTCGTTGCATATTCCTGCTGTGCGGCGACACTGCCAGACAATAGCATTGTAAACAGGCTTTCCCGTTTGTCTGTCCCAAACCACCGTTGTTTCGCGTTGATTTGTTATGCCGATGGCGGCTATTTCATTCGGAGCGATAGCGGTAGTCGCTAGAATTTCGCTGATAACTCCACTTTGCGATCCCCATATTTCCATGGGGTCATGTTCCACCCATCCAGCTTTAGGATAGATTTGCGTAAATTCTTTTTGTGCTTTGCCCGCAACATTTCCCTTACGGTCATATAAGATGGCGCGTGAACTGGTGGTTCCCTGATCAAGAGACAAAACATAAGATTTTTTCATATTCGTACTCCTAACAATTAGGATGTTGATGATCATGCAGGTGCGGCCAGTATTGCATAATGCTTTGTATTTGCAAATAAAAAAGTGACTACCGTTCCCGAACAAATGATGTCATAACCAGGCTTAAGATGATGCCAATGAAAGAAGGATTAATAATTGTTTCTTTTAATAAATGTTGGTATCAACTTTTCGGGGGAAATTACGCGATAAAATGCTACTCGATAAGTGCTTGAAAAATAAAGATAAAAACTTATTTATTAATAATATAAAAATAATTTAATTTTTTTCTTGACACATTCGTAAAGAGGGAGTAGAATTCCGCTTCTGTTCGTTTGAAGTTTGTTTGAAATTA
>JQOA01000007.1 GCA_000753945.1 Smithella sp. D17
AATGGCCGCAAGACAAGAGCCTTCCATATGCATCGTTGCTCCGATGGGGATGATAACTTCGCTTATATCCTTGGGCACGCCGTTTTTATTTGCAGCTTCCAGATTAGCGGGAATTGTTGCCATCGAACTTCCTGTTGCCAAAGCAATAAGCGAGGCCGGAATGATATTGCGCCAAAACCGGCGCACGCCTTCGCCTTTGGCGGCAATAAAAGCATAGATAGTGAAAGCGATAAAGAAATACAAAATAGCTGTCGGGTAATAAAGAACCATCGCCCTGGCGTAAGAACCCAGCAACTCCGGTCCGAAGACACCGGCCAGATAGGCAAAGTAGGCGCAAAGACCGATGGGAGCGTAGTACATGATGAAAGAAACAAGTTTCATCATCACATCGCTTCCCGCAGTCAGGACGTTGGCGAAAGATTTTCCGCGTTCACCTACCGCCGAAGTTGCCAGTCCTGTGAGAATGGCAAAGATAATTAGCGCCAGCATGTTTTTTTTGGATAATAAATCGGCAAAATCGGAAACAGTAAAAGCCTTCACCATTTGTTCGGAAGCTTTTAAGTGTTCGACATTTACCCCATTGCCTAAATTTACATGAGCGCCTATTGCCGGAGGATATAGAATAACGCCGATGATCATAACCATCGAAGCGATCAGGCCGGTGATTACAAAAACAAAAATCATGGACCCCATTATTTTTCCCAGACGCCGGATGTTGGTCATTCCCGCGACGGCGGAAGAAATGGAAAAGAAAACCAGAGGCACGATCACGGTAAAGAGGAGATTCAGAAAAATATCGCCGAATGGTTTTAAAACAATAGCATCCTTTTGATAGATGATTCCTAAAAATGATCCGATGATAATCGAGATAATCAGGATGATCGAAAAGCCGTATGATTTTATAAATGGAGGCAGTTTTATCTTCATATTTTTCACTCAATCACAAAATCAAAACAAGTATCGGGACAGGGTTCGTTTGTCAGGGTGTAGTGCCACCATTCCTTATCATTATTTGTGATGCCGGTAATGATAAGCGGCGATGCCGCTGGATCGAGCCAGCCCAGAATTTTAATAATGTTTTCTTCGGAAATAGCCACGCAACCGGCGGTAGGTATACCTTCACCTTTCCAGATATGTAAAAAGATGGCGCTGCCGTTTCCTTTTATTACAGGGTCCGTATTATACTCAATGACAATTCCATACTTGTAAAGATTGTCGTCGCGCTTCATTATTTCGTATGATGTTGATCGTGTTTCAGACTTTTTGACCCAGCGATTGTAATCTTCGGCGTTCGGGTCGTCAACCCAGATATCGTCAGCTAAAGCCTGCCGGTAGGGCATTTTTGTTTCTATGGTTGAATTATAGCCGAAGGTCATTTTAAGAGGAAAAATGCCGGAAGGTGTTCTGCCGTCACCCTCTCTTTTTTCCCCTTCAGGCGCAAAGCCGTTTTTCCCGACTACGGCGTCAAAAGGTTCAAAAACGGCCTGCCATTTATTTTCACGCTTTTCCATGGCGTAAAGAGTTGTTTTGGTGAGAAAAAGAAAACTATTGTCTCTGACCAGGATAATTTGAGAAGACTGACCGATTCTATTTCCCCGGGATATTAAAAAATCTCCGGCATTGAATTTTGTTGCTAAAGGAGCAAAAACACATCCCTGCAGGGATAAAAACGGCAGAAGTATTGAAAATAACAAGGTTATTGGTAATGATTTCTTTATCTTCATAGAATCATTAATTCTTTTAGGATTTGGACTATACAATATGGCAAAAATATAAAAAAATCAAGTAATAACGTGGTATCTTGACATCCTTACTCCGTAAGTGGATATGAAATATTGAAGGATGTTGAATCTCCCTGGTCTCTGGCGGAGATTGTCTATCAGCACCATGAGCGGATGGACGGCTCCGGCTACCCAAGAAATCTGAAAGGTGATGAAATTATCATGGAAGCCCGCATTTTGTCCGTGGCAGATGTAGTGGAGGCCATGGCTTCCCATCGTCCTTATCGTGCGGCTTTGGGTATTGAGGCTGCCCTTGAAGAGATCAAGAAAAATAAAGGAACTCTTTACGATGACGCTGTCGCCGATGCCTGCCTGATGTTATCAAGCTTGTCGGCGAGTACGAGGATGGTGGCTTCTTCAGAAAGGGTTTTCAGCATCCCTATGGTATGTGTCTTCCGGTTTTCCCACGTATTATCTTTGTCCGCGATACTAGACCCCACAAAAATATCAGATACTTTCTTGAATTTCCGCTTGACAAGAGACGTTCTGTTTAATATTATGAATCGTACGTCATTATTTATAATGTAACGTCGTTTTCACGGTATCTGACAACGCTAAGCATACGGAGGTCAAGCAATGCAAGAAGAGAAGCCCCCCAGGCGGGAAAGAGAGAAATTACGGCAACGTCAAGAGATGCTCGCGGTCGCCCTCAATCTCTTCTCGGAGAAAGGATATCACAACGTCTCCATGCACGAAGTTGCGGAAAGAGCCGAATTTGCCATCGGAACGCTTTACAAGTTCTTCAGGAACAAGGAGGACCTGTACAAGGCCCTCATAATGGAAATGGCAGCGGAATACCACAATGCTCTGAGCAGCGTCCTTTCAAGGCAAGGTGATATTCTAACTATTCTCAACGACTACATTTCGGCCAAGATGGGAATCTTTGACGGCAACCTTGCCACTTTGCGGCTTTATTTTGCTGAAACACGGGGTGCGAGTTTCAACATCAAGGCCGGTCTCGATAAGGACATTCGCAAGCTTTATGACAAACTGGTAAGGCAACTGGCTTTAACATTGAAAAAGGGCATCCGCGAAAATGTGCTCCGCAAGAAAGACCCCTACTATATGGCCGTGGCCTTGGAAGGCATTACCAATGCTTTTCTTTTTTACGGGCTTGAAGATCCGGATCGGCATTCCTACGAGGCAAACGTCTCGTTGATCAGGGACATGTTTTTCAAAGGAGTTTTGGCCAAATGAGAAAAACGCTAGAGTTGAGCACTTGCTTCACGGTTCTGCTTCTGGCTGGGGGCGGATTGCTTCTGGCAGGTTGTGCTTCTGTGCGCGCTCCTGCCTATTTACCGCACAGCTATTCGACAGCGACTGCCGGGTTATCGCCAGAAATGCAAAGTGATTTTACCTCGTCTCCCAATGAGCTGCTTCGGAGATTCGAAAGGAACGGGCGTCTGTACCTGTCGCTGAATGATTGCCTGCTGATTGCGTCGCATCGCAGCCACGACATCCTTCTCACCCAAGAAGCCCTTAGTCAAGCCGAGGAAAAGATAACTCAAGCCAGGGCGGCCATGCTTCCTTTTTTGGGGGCGGAGGCATCCTACGCACGACTGGACAAGGAACTGAGTTTTGCAATGGGACCGCAATCACTGACCTTTATGGACCGCGATCTTTACAAGGCGGGGATCGTAATCCAGCAGCCCATTTTCCTGGGCGGCCGGCTGGATGCGGCGCACAAGGCAGCGCAGTATTCGCGGGACGCCCAGGCCCAAGGGAAAAAAGCCATCGAAGAGGAACTCACTTTCCAGGTTACGCGCGCTTACCGGACCGTGCAGGTGGCCGAGGCATTTCAGAAAGTCGCCGCAGAGGCCCACGATCTACTTGCAGCACACGAACACGATGTTACCATACTGGTGGAAAAGGGAGCGAATCCGGAAATCGACCTTCTGCGCACCCGCACGGAATTGGCCAATACCCGAACGGAGCTGAATGCGGCCGATAACGCAGTTGATTTGGCTCACTCTGCCCTGAAAAACTTGCTGGTCATCCCACTTGAAGAATCGGTCAGTTTGACAGAGGCCTTGGGGCGGCCTCTGAAGCCGGAAGACGATCTTTCTCATCTCACCAAATTGGCCCTCGATCGACGTCCGGAGATTTCGGCAATCACTTTCAAAATTGCCGCTGTAGAGCAGGGGCTCAGGGCGGCGAAAGGAGAATATATGCCTTCCGTTGCCCTGGAAGGGCGATACGAATACATGAAAGGCGATACCCGGGATCTGGAAGGTGGAGACCACTGGACGGTTGGAATGGTGGCGCAGCTTCCCCTCTGGAATTGGGGGAAGACAGGGGCCAGGGTCAGAGAGGCGAGCTCCCAACTTGCACAGGCAAGAATTGAGCATGATAAAACAAAAGACCGCATTCGGCTTGAGGTGCGCCAGGCCTTTCTCAACCTTGGGAAAGCGGAAAAGAATATCGAGGCGGCCGAGAGTGCGCTAAAGACGGCCAGGGAGGCCTATCGCCACGCACGGGTCAGATACCGGGCGGGAGAAGGCACAAATACCGATGTGTTGGATGTCCGGACGTCCTTGACTCGAACTGAAGCGACTCACACCCAGGCTCTTTATGACTACAACGTTGCGCTCGCTGCCATTCAGAGAGCAGTGGGTGCAAAGGTCGTGAAGGAATCTGACATCAAGGGAGAGGAACCTGCCAAATGAAGCGAAAATCAGCATATATCATGATTGCCGTTTCCGTTGTTGTAATTGCAATCATTGTGTTTCAAGTTTTCAGCAAACAAAAGCAAAAAGACATCGATGTGCAGGCGGTCGATAAAGCGCTGCCGGTCACAATCGCGGCTGTTGTTCAACATGAGTTTCGCGAAGAGATCAGTGCTGTCGGCACGCTGAAAGCCCGAGAGGTAAGCCCGCTGAGTCCCAAAGTGGCAGGGACCGTAACAGGGGTTCTGGTTGATGTCGGGGATCGCGTTAAAAGCGGTCAGGTCGTGATCCGATTGGACAGGACGAACCTCGATCTTGCGGTCAAACAGGTGCGGGCAGCCCTTGCGGCTGCGGAAGCAGCGATTCTACAGGCTAACGCTCAGTTTGAACGGGCCGAGAAGGATTACATCAGAGCAACGGAACTGCTGAAAGAAAGGGTCATTCCGCAAAGCCGCTTTGATGCGGTGGAGGCGGCCTTTAAAACCGCCAGGGAGACAGTATCTTCTGTTACGGCACAACGTAACCAGGCAAAGGCCGCCTTGGGTTCCGCCCTGGAACATCTCAACGATACCGACATCCGCTCACCGATTACCGGCGCCGTCGTGGAAAGAAATGTGGAAATAGGTCAGGCGGTTGCGCCCGGAGTCCAACTCCTTCGTATTGTGGATCAGACATCTCTGAAAGCGGATATCGATTTGCCCGAGGGAGACATCGGGCGCGTTGCCATTGAAGCCACTGCCATGATCACGGTTGATTCTTTTCCAGGAGAGGAGTTCTCCGGAAAAGTGATTGTTATCAATCCGATGGTGGATCGTCAGACGCGCACCTTTCGCGTGAGGATTCAAGTGCCCAATCAGGCGGGCAAGCTCGTGGACGGGATGTTTGCCAAGGTGAAGTTGTTCATGGGCAAACGACGGACCCTTTCCGTCCCGCGCGATGCCCTGCAGCGCCTCCCTGGAAGCGGCACGTATTACGTCTTCGTTGTGGACGGAAAAAAGGCGGTTAGGCGAACCCTTCAGGTGGGCGTCATAGAGGAACAACTCGCTGAAGTGCGTGATGGTTTGGCTCACGGCGAAAAGGTGGTCACCAGCGGAGCGGGTCGATTGCGTACCGGCGCTGAGATAATCGTGCGGGATCTTACGAACAAGAATGAAACGGATAAGTCCCAGGGGTCAACTTCTCAAGAAGATCGGCGGTGAGTATGTCAGACCATAACTCGGGTTTTCCGAAAAATATCGGTCTGGCGCTGGGCAGCGGTTCCGCGCGGGGATGGGCCCATATCGGTGTAATACGGGCGCTGGCCGACGCAGGCATAGAAGTCAAGTGTATAGCCGGAACCAGCATTGGTTCTTTGGTAGGGGCCGCGTTTGCCCTCAACGATATGGAACAGGAACTTCGTTTTTTCGAAACAAATGAATACGAAGGGGTGCATCAAGTATGAAACTTCCCGACATTGCCGTCCGGCGGCCGGTTGCCACCATCATGGTTTTCGCTGCTATCATTCTTTTGGGCAGCGTGGCCTTCTTCAAGCTCAACCTGGACTTGTTGCCCGATATTGAGCCGCCGGCTGTTAGTGTGATCACCCCCTATCCGGGTGCATCCGCTACCGATGTTGAATCGGACATAACCAAATACATGGAAGATCATCTTTCCACCACACCAAACCTCGATCGTCTGGAATCAAAATCAAAAGACAACATGTCCATTGTCAATTGCATCTTCAACTGGGGTGCAGACCTGGATGTGGCGGTCAACGACATCCGGGAGAAGATTGATCTGGCCAAGCCGGACCTCGAAAAAGCCAAGGATGCGAAGACCCCGTATATCTTCAAGTTCAGCAGCGCCATGGTGCCGGTCCTCGTCATGACCGTGACGGCCAAAGAAAGCAGCCCCGATCTTTACAGAATTGTCGACAAGCAGATCTCCGACCCCCTGAAACGCGTGGCCGGCGTGGGCGCCGTCGTCTATATCGGCGGTCAGGAAAGACAGATCACGGTGCATTTTGACCGGAAAACCCTGGAGGCCCATCACCTGTCGGTCCAGCAGGTCCGAAACGCGCTTGCCGCCGAAAACCTGAACCTTCCTGCCGGAAGCGTCAAAGTCGGGCGAAATGAACTCCAGATCCGGGTGGCAGGACGCTACCGGGATGCGGCTGAAATCGCCAACACGGTGGTCGGAAGGAATGGCGATGCCTTCATCCGTCTCAAGGACGTCGCCACGGTGACCGACGCCCACGAGGAGCCCCAGGAATGGGCATGGTCGGGAAGCTCTCCCGCGGTTGCCTTGATTATCCAGAAGCAGTCCGGGGCCAACACCGTCAGGGTCATCGAAGCCATCAAAGAACGCCTGAAGACCCTGAAGGAAGAGGTGCCGGCGGACATCGAGCTCCATACGGTTCTGGACAACTCGGATCACATCTATGCGATGATCAATAACCTGGTTGAGGCTGCTGTCGTCGCGGCGATCCTGGTGATTGTCGTCTGTATTCTGTTCCTCCGGCGGTTCCGCAGCAGCCTGATTGTCACCCTGGCAATCCCCTTCTCCCTTATCGGCGCCTTTATTGGCCTCTTTGCCATGGGATATACCATCAATGTCATCTCCCTGATGAGCCTTTCCATTGCCGTAGGTCTGGTCGTGGACGATGCCATCGTCGTTCTTGAAAATATCATACGGCACGTGGAAAAAGGAAAGTCTCCGAAAGAGGCCGCGGTTGAGGCCACATCAGAAGTGGGCCTGGCCGTGACCGCCTCAACGCTGACGATTGTCGTCGTCTTTGCCCCTCTTCTTCTGGTCAAGGGGCTTGCCGGGATCATCTTCGGCCAATTGGCGTTCGTGATGTTGATCACGATTTTGGCCTCGCTCTTCGTTTCGCTGACCTTGACCCCCATGGCTGCTTCCCGTTTGCTCCGTTCGGGGGGTGAAAGAAAGTCCAATCGGGTGTTTGCCTGGAGCGAACGGGCGCTCAACGGGATCGATGCTTTTTATGCCCGTGTCCTGGAGTGGGGATTGCGCCACCGCAGGTTGGTGCTTTCTGTCATAGGAATAATATTCTGCGGCAGCTTGATTCTTATCCCATGGGTCGGTACGGAATTCGTGCCGGAAGTGGATTCAGGCGAGGTTGAAATTGTTCTGGAGATGCCGGAGGGCACTCGTGCGGAGACAACAGCGGTGGCCACGGAAGAGATGCTCGAAGCCGTTAACCGCCTGCCGGAGACACAGGCGTCCTATGCCCTGGCAGGGCAAACCAAAAAAGGGCTCTTGAGCGCACTCGGCTTCGAGGAAGGGACAAATATCGGTCGGATCGGCGGCCGTCTCCTCGCCAAGGAAGAGCGCAGTCGCTCAGCCAAAGAGCTCGCTGCAACGCTCCGCAGGCAGGTCATGAAACTGCCGGGCGTTGAAAGGTATTCCACCAGCGCTGTCAGCGCCATCCAAAAGGCCTTTTTGGGAGGAGGTCGCCCCATCAGCATCGAGGTTCTGGGCCATGACATCAAGACGACGGACGAAATTGCCGAGAAGATCCGAGGCATCGTTGAAACTACCCCCGGTACAGCGGATGTCTCGGTGAGCAGAAAGAAACCGCGGCCGGAAGTGCAGATCCGCCTCGACAGGGACAGGGCGGCAACACTGGGGTTGAATGTGGCCCTTTTGGCCGATGCACTCAGAACCAACTACTATGGATTTAAGGACAGTAAGTTCCGGGAGGCAGGCGACGACTTCGAAATCGAATTGAGACTCAAAAAGGAGCAACGGGAGAGTATCCGTGAAATTGGGGAAACCCCTCTCACGACAGTCAAAGGTCAGACCGTCCAACTTCGGAATGTCGCCTCTATTCAGGAAACCTTCGGGC
>JQOA01000008.1 GCA_000753945.1 Smithella sp. D17
TCCACCGATAGTATCGTTGTTACACACGATGATCTATTCCGCTACTTCTACAGTGCCGTTCGCCAATGCCGAAACAGAGATGACCATTTTAAAAGCAGCCGCAAGATGGGCATGGAAAGAAGCCGGTAATGATGCAGATGTAAATTTGATATATGAATATTTAGCAAAGTATCCAATGTATGCAGATAAAGAGTTAAAAGAAGACAGCGGCGATAAAACAGTCTTTACGCAATCTGCAAGAATATTGGCCTACAATTTAAGAGATTTTACATCGGAAGGAACATACGGAAAATGGTTTTGTGGCCGTTCTAACTTTGATATCTCCGCTGATGAATTCGTGGTGCTCGAATTAGAACATTTGAAACCAATTAAAGAATTATTCAAAGTAATCACCCTGCAAGTTATTAACGCTGTTACACAGGATTTATACCTGTCAGATAGAAGCCGAAGGCGGTTAATCATATTTGATGAGGCCTGGCAGTTTCTTAAAGAAGGCCGTGGCGCATTACAGGAAATTATTGAAGAAGGATACCGTCGTTCGAGAAAGTACAACGGGTCCTTTTCCGTAATATCTCAGAGTTGCCTTGATATTAAGCAATTTGGTAGCGTCGGCGATGTCATTTTAGCAAACTCAGCTTTTAAGTTTTATTTGGAATCAGGAGATTTTGAAAAGGCAAAAGAAGAGAAAATAATTGACATGGGAGAATTTGGAATGCAGCTGCTGAAATCGGTGAAATCAAACAGACCAAAATATTCCGAAATATTCATGGATACTCCCTATGGACAGGGAGTTGCGAGATTAGCAGTAGATCCTTTTAGTTATTATTTATTTACATCCGATGCGAAAGAAAAAGCCGAAATAGATCACATAGTGAAAGAAAAGGGGAAGGATTATGCAGAGGCCATCGAAGAAATGGTTGAAAAGTATCGCAGTTAAAATATGCATCCTTTTGCTTGTGGCATACCCATCTATTGTCTTGGCACAAAACGATGTAGAAAAATCACGATCTGAAGCACAAAATGCCGCGGGCCGTGTTTATGAATACTTAGGGACAGGGGAGGCGATCAATCAAAATGCTGCTCAGCCGCTCACATCTTCAAAAACTCCGATGAAAACCATAGATCAATCTCAAAGTTTTTCTGCACAATTATCCTGCCCGTCATCATCAAAATTCGTGGATATTCTGGTGCAGCCGGGGAGTACAGGAGATTTAGAAATGGTGATGGTTATGCAGGACACAAACCTCGACGGAAAAATGGATTATCAATACAAGATGCCTTTTCCTGTATCTGGAATCTGCGGCAATGGCGTGATCCAGTGTGATGTGGGGACATGGCATAATTGTAAATATTGGAAGTGGGTAGCAGATAATCAGGGGAAAGTAAGTATTCAACAAACAGATCTGACAAAAATGGGCGGATGTTATTGCATAAACAGTTCCTGCGGAAATAACGTAGCGTGGTCGAACTTGCCATTGATACTGAAAGATTTAGGGGCTGGAGCAACAGGAGCAATAATGTCCACAAACCCTAAATACAGCATAACGGATGTTAAGGTAAGTGATGCGGAAATAACCTATTACAGCCAATCCCTCACTGAATGCGGTACTCCTGGTTCAGCATCGGGCACAAACCCCGCAAATTATTATGCCGGAGGCATGACAGATGCACCGATTACCGGCGCATCCCAAGAGGAAGTGACAACTGAGCAAACAGATCCCGACAGCATGTACAGCGTTATGAGTAACGCCATGCAATATCACAACACCCTGGGACAAATGGTCCAATGCAAAATTATGCGCAACATAACCATTACGCAACAAGTGACATGCCCCTATGGGAATGCAGCCCTGAATTCAGACAGTACGGTATGTACCGAAAATGGCAATAGCTGCTCCAGCTATTGCAGCACAGTAAGCGGCTGCCAGATAATAAAGAATCCGATCAATATCCAAGGTAATTGGTTTGGAGGGTGGTTATTCGGGTTATGGGGAAGCGGTCAAAATATTATAGGCGAGGGATTCGGTGTAGATGGAGCTATCATGACCATTCCAGGAGTTAATATGAGTGGCGGAACAAGCTCGATATACCCGGATTTTATTATGGACATAAGAGGCAGCGGCGAAAATCTGCAAATTATACGCTGCACCAATATCAATATGGCTGATCACGTCAGAGAATATGGATGGGGTGTAATATACGCATCAAATAAAGAAGACATCGTCTGCACGGTGGCCGGGGTGATAAACATTCCCGGAGCGACCATGACAATGGATGAAGATCCGTTAATTAAAGGCGGACAGGGTCTGTACTATGTAGAGGGCGTATACGGGATTTCAGTAAATGGCAATAAAATATCCATTTTGCATAATGGGTATAACCCGTATTGGGATTATTACTATTCAGGGACGTATTGGGATTCGTATTGGTGGGGGAGATATTGGGGGAATGATATCTATTTGTGGAAGCAATATTGTACCTATCCGGCATCACGGATAGATACTATCAATGAATCAATAAATGATCAGTGCACTGCCCTTGAAGAAAACCCAAAATGTCAAATTCAGGATGAACAGGTTGATAATGTATATACATATAAAAATTATCAGCCGACAGGATTGATCCCCATAGCGACGTGCAAGGATTATAACGGTTTTTATTATCACAATATTTGCCGGGATTGGTGGGAAAAAGACCGGACATACTTGTGTCAAGGCGACAGTAAGTTTGATTTTACCGATAGTATGAAGCGGGTAAATGAAGTTTATAAAACCACAAAGGATACAAATGGAATAGCGACATATACTGATTACAGGCAGGACGACAAAACAAAAACATGGCAGACGGAGGGCAATACTTTCGATTTGGGAGTAGCCCGAGCTCAACCTTACGATACCTGCAGCAAAGTTTGTAAAACAAGAAAACTAAAACAGGATACTCAGGCGACACAATCAGGGACAACCTCACAATACAGAAAGGATATAACTACCTATGAATTTTATTATCGGCAGTGTTACCCGGAGGCGAATGTCTGTCCCGCGGGCGCCGGTGAAGAAATAATAAAGGACTGTCAATGTATTGATGAGTTCGCGGAAACTTTCACACTGCTGGAATCTCTCAAAGAGGCAGGTGAAGATGCAATATGTTCATCAGGGGCGAAGAAATGAAAAAATATTTTATGGTCGGCGTCATATTACTTATATCGATTGTAGAAGGATATGCGAGCACTTGTGTCAAAGATATTAACGGCGACGGAGTGATCGATGCAAAAACGGAAAAATGGGATTGTCTGGCAACGGAGCCGCCCACATGCCCGCAGGATATGGTGAATTGCACAACTGCGGGCATAGCACTATCAGGGTCAATAACTTCAAGGCAAACGAATGTTAAAGATAAAATAGGTATAACAAAAGTAAGCGCCGACGATAGCGGATCGTCTTTAATGATCGATGGATGGATATGCAGCGATATAGCGTGTTCATCAGGAAACATAGGCTCAATAAAAATTCAAAACGCGACTGTATCCGGGTCTGTCTCGGCGGACAAAATATCGAGAATGGTAGGCAACGCGTCCGATATTGAAATTTTCGGGTGTAATGGTGGAACATCATGCGCGGAAACAATGATCGGGAAGGTCAATATAGATGGCGCATCAATAACCGGATCAGCCGCGGCTGACGCAGGGCTTATATCAATAGTGGCCGGTGGCTCAACGCTGTCGATATCAGGAATGACATGCGGCAATTCGAGATGTTACCAAATAAGTGCCGGCACGTTATCAATTACAGGTTTTAATGAGGTATGCCCTGCCGGATCGCAACATTCATGCGTGGATGTAAGTGGAATAAAAAAATGCTCACCGCTGACCTGTAATGACGATACATACGGCGGGAAAGTAAGTGCAGGACAACAAATCTGCGTCAAAGATTTAAATCAAGATGGCAACATTGATTTTAGCACGGAGATGAGCGTATGCCAAAAATATAATAATCAATATTATTGCCCATTACAAGCTCAGGATTGTACAAATCAAACAACAGCGCCGTTATGTCCTGCCGGAGGGAATGTAAATCTATCGACAAAAAAATGTGAAATAAATATTAATAATAACTATAAGTGTCCTGGCACAGGCACTGTCTATCAAGACCAAAGCGAATGTAATTCCAATTGCACCCAGACAGGAACGATAAACGCCACACAAAATTACACCTGCTCAAGTAGCGGTAGCGTCTATCATGACCAAAGCAGTTGTACCGCAGGGTGCCCCCACACAGGAACCACCGCGCCCATAGTTAATTACACCTGTTCAGGAACGAGTACCGTATGCCAGACGGATGCAGATTGCAGTATTGTGACTCCGAAAAGATGCACTGCCGGAATAAACGGTTATAGATGTTACATAAGAGGTTATTCAACAAGAACATATCCAACCCTGAGTTTATGTACTGCGGCCTGTAAAAAGACCACTTATGGAAGCTGTAACCAGAAAACTTATTCCTGTCCGAATGGTTATACCTATCAAAATAATACCTGCGTTAGGACAGCGAGCGCTAATTGCACCGGGCCTGCTTATACATGTCCGACTGACTATACGTTGCAAGGGAACATGTGTGTAAAAACAGTAAGCACGGCTTGTACCGGCCCAACCTATACCTGTCCAACCGGTTACAATCAGGGAGCAGGCAATACATGCACGGCGGTTCCGTTTTGTACAGTTGGGACATTAGATAATGCGACAATGCAATGTGTAACAGGCTTTACCTGCCCTCTGGGATCACAATTTAATTGCTTTCCGAATACAGATAAAAACAACGTCATGCAGTGCAACAATATATCCTGTATCGACGGATCAACACAAAACCCAAATACAAATACCAGTGATAACTCGACTTATCATGATGACGGACAGAAAGACGCGAATGGAAAGTGTTTAGGAACCATAATGATATTTAACGGGAAACCATTGGAATGCCGTCCTTCGGGAGTGAATACGAATTTCTTTAATTGTTGTGATCAATCGGATGGTAGTTTTTTAATGATTAAAAAGATGTGCGGAGAACCGGATACAGAATGCGTAGCCAAAGCGAGCACGGGCAGTTGTCATTTTATAGGTGATTACTGCAAGCAGGAATGGTGGCTGATCGGATGTGTCCAGAGGGCCAATGTGTTTTGTTGTTTTAATTCCATGTTAGCCAGAATTATCCACGAACAAGGACGGCCGCAACTTCAATCATTTAACGGATGGGGATCGGTAGGAGCGCCGGATTGCCGTGGTTTTACGGAGGAAGAATTTTCCCATATAGATTTCTCAAAAATAGATTTTTCAGAATATATAAATGCCACAAAAACGAAAATGGACAACAGAATGCAGACTATCCAAAATAAATTAACGCAACAAAATAAAAGTAAAATTGAAGAAAAGATTCAATGAGAAAAATAATAACATTCATAACGATAATATTAACAATCAGTATGCAAGGAGAAGCTTTGGCAAAGGATTTGGGAAAGTATGGCGCGACTTATCCTATAATCGAAGAAGATGCGATATCGCAGCTTAAAAAAGCTATTGCCAAGTATGATTGGGAAAAATTTAAAAGTAAACAAAAAGAAAAAATTAAAAACTTTAAACCGAAAGACCTGGTGGATTTGCCGGTCGCAAAGGAAGACAAAGTATTTAAGGTTGATATGACCGGAGCCATAAAAGAGGACATAATCGGAAGAGACGGGAAAATTATCTATCCGAAGGGTTATAAATATAACCCTATGGAATATGTGTTTATGAGAAGAATAATTGTTTTTATAAACGGCAAAGATGAAAAACAAATCGAATGGTATAAAAAATCTCCTTATCCAACGGACATGAGAACAATGCTCTTGATCACGGATGGGTCGTACCTGGATGTAAGAAAGAAACTTAATACACTGACGGTATATTACGCAAACAGGGAAATAATCGAGAGGATGGGTATAAAAGCTGTGCCTTCCGTGGCTGTGCAAAAAGGAACAGAACTGGAAGTGCAGGAATACGCCCTCAAAAAAGAGAAGTAATGAGAAAAAAAGCAATTATAATATTATTAATAATCCTGTTTATACATCCCTTTAAGGCAAACGCCAAATGTCCGGACGATTCCGCATTAATGGATTTAATTAGTGCTATCTGTTGGGAGTGTATCTTTCCTATGTACATAGCCGGAGTAGCTATAGACGCCGGATCGCACGTAAATGATATAACCGAAAGCGAAGCAATAACGGCATGTGTATGCCCGACAGTGGAACCTCCGTATGAAAGGGTAGGTATCACAATATCATATTGGCCGGTATCCTATTATGTTGAAGTAGTGAAAGACCCTTATTGTTTTCCGAGTTTTGGTTTTGACATTAACAGCGGTGGTTCAATGTTAGATAGTTTGAAAAAAGGTGGTGGCGCGGAAATGGGTCATGAAGGCAATGAAACTTCTACCTTTGTGCAAGCTCATTTCTGGTATTTTTATATTCTGGGATTGTTGGATGAAGCGCTCGATACGATGTGCATGGAAACGACATCAACAGACCTCGTAGGATTATCTGAAATAGATCCTTTGTGGCAAGATGATGAATTGGCCGTAATTATTCAACTCGAAGCGTATTTGTTTGCAAATTACGGGGCACAATTAACATGTATAGCTGACGCTATATCAGCCAATGTTGGATATTCAATATCTCCGCTATTTTGGTGTGTAGGATCGTCGGGGAGCCTGTATCCACTTACCGGACACGCTAATAATGATGATTTATTACAGGCGTATGAATTGATTGTTGGCCGGGCGATATTTAGAATGCATCGCCAGGCAGTTATATGTGACGCTGCCTGTTGGTATTGCCAGTGTCTGTACACCCCGATATGGATTAAACATCACTATCGTGATCAGATAGCCTGGCCTGTAAATGCCGGATTCTGCACTGCGTTAGGGGCTACCGATATAATGTGGGGACCGGGTAAGAATCCGCCCGATGTAAGCAGAATGGATAATTTAATATTTTTACTTTACAGGAAAAGAACATGTTGCATGGTTACCGAATAACATTATTAACAAGTATAATATTAATTATTTTTATAATTCAGGCAGAGTCAAAAGAAGCATTTATCGAAATGCCCTCGCCTTGTTATTCGGTAGAAGCGATCAAAAATAATCAAGTATATTTAAAAGAAGATGAAAAAGCCTGTATTCAGACAATTAATAAAACATTGATTAAGATAGACGACAGTGTGAGTCAGGTAGAGGTATATGTCAAAGGGAAATTGTGGAGCACACAAGCGTTAAATAAAAAAGAAATTGATTTGGAAAAAATAGCTGATGCGGTCGAAGAACAAAAAAAGAAATTAGAGGCAGGAGGTATAAAAAATAATAATGATGAGGCGATAAGACGAGCCAATGAAGCAGCACAAAAATTTCATTCGGAGCAATATCAAACCACATTAAATAAAGAAATGGAAAGAATTAAGGCGGATGTATTTAATGTCGGGGAAAAAGAAAATAATGCAATAATATATCCCGACGCAATCAAAACCCCTGAACACTCCCTCAGTAAAGAAAGTTATTTATACATTTTTATTTCATCGTCAATGCCCAAGAATACAATAAGGGCATATGCGCAGGATATAGCATTACTTAAGGAACAAAATATAATGATTGTACTCAGAGGAATGATTGGACAACCGGCAAAACTCAAAGAGACGGCAAAATATATACAAAATATCATTAAGAAAGATCCTGAATGTGAAAGAAAGTGCAAACAATACAAAGTCAGATTTTCAATAGATCCTAAGCTATTTGAAAAATACAATATAACAGAAGTGCCGGTGTTTGTTTACGACTGGAATGTAAAAACAATGGAACCGGGAATGGGCAGAGAAACAGGTAATAAAACTGGCAGTGAATATTTAAAGTTAAAAGGTGATGTATCGGTAGAATACGCTCTTGAGCTATTCAGAAGGGAAACAAAAGATAAAGAGCTTGAAAAATTAATCGGGAAATTCAGATTGGAGTATGGCGCTAATAATTAGAATAAACGTAATAGTAATTATTTTATGTCTGATAATTTCAGCAGGCAGACCTGCCCTGGCTGACGATAACGACATAAATTTTTATAAAGAGAAAAAAACCGGATGGTGGTGGTATCAAGATCCTAAACCGGAAATAAAAAATAATGAAGAAGAAAAATTTAATCTTAAACCGGTAAAGATAATGCCTTCGATAACGGGCATACCGGATGAAACACTCTGGGATTTGCACCCGGATCAGTTTCAGGAGTTGTTGTTGGAATTGCAGAAGAAGGCTGTGCAAAACCCTACAGAAAGCACAATGGCTGACTATACGAGGATGCTGGATATGGCTAGGCGTAAATCGGTGGTGTTTGCCAATGCCAGTATGCTCTATGTCCAGCAACATCCAGAGTACGATGTAGCCGCGGCTGATCCGATAACTACTCCAGGCCGGGTAGCGACAACAAAACAAACGGCACAAGATATAGAGGATAAGATTAATTGGGCCACAGGCAATTACGGAATTATATATTTTTATTCACCGGAATGCCAATATTGCGAAGCGCAGACGCCAATATTAAAATATTTTGTAGATAAATATAAATGGGAAATACAGCCTTACGATACAAAAACAGATTCTAAAGTAGCCGAAGCATTTAATGTGACAGTTACGCCAACGATATTAATAGTCGGACGTAAAAACGGTGAATATTTAATTGTTTCTTCAGGGGTAATATCGCTGCCGGATATGGAAGAGCGCATATATCGGGGCATAAGGTTATTAGAGGGCGAAACGAGCGTAGAAAATTATTCAACATATGATTATCAAAAAGGCGGGGCGTTAGATCCCCGGAGTATATTTAAAAACAAATAGGAATGGCATTATGAAAAACAATAAAATCATATCCGTAATAGTCATATCTTTTATGATGGTTGTGTCACCGTTTCAGTCAAGCAAAGCCGGCTGGATAGATGATTGGGTAGATCAAAAAGTATATTCCGGGCCGTCCTATATAAAAGGACAGCAAAGGGGATATTATTCCGGTGGGTCTTTCTCTGCGAGATGGCCCGTCAAAAAGGATTATTTATTAACTGTGCAGCCTCCGAGAATTAAAGCGGGCTGCGGCGGGTTGGATATATTTACAGGTGGAATTAGTTTTATGAATTTTGACTACTTGGTAAAAAAAACTGGAAAGGATACTTCAATCAGCTCCGGCAGCTGCTTTCGATTTAGCGTTAAATGTATTATGCGAACCTTGCAGTAAAGCCATCAAGTCAATTGAATCCATTGCCAATGGTTTAAACGGCATGTCCTTAGACGAGTGTAAAGCATCTAAGGCAATAGCGGCCTACACCCTGGATAAAACAGGCGCTAGTGACTTTTTAAGCGGTGCAGATGAAGATAACGAAGAGCTCGAAAATTATTACTCTGACTATTTAAGCGCACAGGGTTTGCAGGATTCTTATCAAAAGACAAAAGAAGATATAATGGGATTGGGCGGAGCGTCTGTACCCAATGCAAACGCACAAGCATTGGTAGTCGGATGTCCTGATGAAGTAACTGCAATATTCTTCAGACAAGGATCAATGATTGCGAATCTCAATGAAAAAATAGGTCTTAATGAAAGCCGGGAATATATAGAATTAGTTAGAGGATTTATCGGTGACATAGAGTTGGAAATGGCCGGTCCCCGCGGTGTAGTGATTAATTCAATTCCACCATGTTCAGGCAACAAAGAAAAGACCGTAGATAATTTACTAAACGGTGACGTGGAAGCAAGGAGGCTTAATGATGATCAATGTGTATCCGTGGGTGATTCCAAGGCTAATTTCACCGAATATGTGAAACAGATGATCATGGACATTGCCAGCAATTATCAAAACAAAACTCCTTTAACAGCGGCTCAGGTGGCCTTTATAAATTCCAATCCATTATCCATATCATTAGTAATTAAAGGGGCGATAGCATCAAATAATGTTGAAGTAATAGCGTCAAATTTAGCAGACCCGACAGCAAAGGCATTAGCATATCGTATGATGGACGATATGTATCACCGGATATGGTTTATGGTCCAAAGAGGACAATTAATCGCGTCAAACGCACAACCTAAGCCAGGAGTGCCTGCTGAGACATGCAGGTTTGAAGTAATTAAACCGCAGATAGATAAACTGACAGCGTTAGGAGACAAAGTAGATAAAACAAGAGAATCGTTAAGATCAAGTTACTTTACAGCATTATCGGAAATTGAATCTATTTATAATTTAGTAGAAAAATTTCAAAAAGCTAATGTGATTATAACAAAGGATGTCACGGCTCGTTTTGGCAATGCCGTAGCACAAAGGGCCACCGGCAGATAAAATGAAAACTAAAAGCCTTATAAAAATAATCATTATTGCCAGCATTATACTTAAAGCGTCTGCAAGTTATGCGCTGGATATGGATTATTATACATGGAACGGCTTTGATATTGAAGTTGAGGCATGGAGAATATTGACCCTTATATTTGCGGATAATGGATATAAGACTTTATTTTTTGCAGTAATTACAATGGGCATCTTTCTTGGAGGTTTTGGGACAATATTTGGTTTAATGAGTGGCACGAAACAAGGATCATCATTGTCCTGGGTCTGGCCTTTGGGATTGGGAGTCGTGTTATATTTGGCATTGATAGTACCGAAGGGAAATCTGACGATATATGATCCTGTGGCCAATAAGTTTCAAACAATTCCAGAAGTGCCGAATGGCCTTGTCGCTGTTGCCGGCATTTTGAATAAAATCGAAAAAGGACTGTCAGATATTATTTCCACGTCGGGAGGTTATCCGCCGGGCGCACAATACGATAATGCCGCAGGCGGAATAGGAATATCAACTATTTTGGCATTTACAGGGCTTAACACGATGGATGCATACTTAAATCAGTCAGTAGATGAGTATGTAAAGGAATGTGTTCTTTTTGAAATGCAACAGCCAACACCGGCAATAACAATGAACGATTTGGATACAACGAACGACTTATCGGCTGTAATGGGCGCTGCGGCAAATCCTGCCGTATGGGTAACATATTGGGATAGTAGTAACCCCGGAGGAACAACTCTTACGTGTAGTGCGGCATGGGCGAATCTCAACAATATTCTTAATCAGCCATCAACTCAAAATCAGTGGGAGAAAAAAGCGTGCTCAAGCGCCGGGTTTAATACAAACGATCCTGTGGAAGTGCAAAGATGTGAAAGTATATTAGGCTCCACCATAGAATATTTATATGACAATCCTTCCTTTGGGGCGACATCTTTTATTTTAAATATGGCTTTAGCACAAAGGCTGGATCAGGTGATTAAAAAACTTAATCCTGAACTGGCGCAAGGATTATTGGCCAATAAACAAGCGTCTCTGGGCGGGGAAGGGGCGACAATAGTCGCGTCTCAGTACATTCCGATAGCAAAAGCCGTCTTTAAAGCCATAATTATAGGTATGATACCTTTTTTAATTTTATTTCTTCCCACAACCTTAAGCATTAGAACACTGGGCATTATGACAGGGTTTTTCATCTTTGTTACGTGTTGGGGTATTTGTGACGTGATTATCCACAATTTAGTAATGGTCAGAACGTTTAATGAACTGCAAAATATCAGGGATCACGGAATGAGTTATACGGCGGCAACCTTGTGGCCTACCTCAGGACAGCGAGCTTTAAACCTGTATGGAAATATGCGAGCGGGAAGCGTTATGTTTGCAGCTGTAATATCAACGGTAATATGTAAGTTCGGAAATTATGCGTTAACGTCAATAGCTGGTGGAGTATCAGGAATGATTACATCTACCGGGCAAAATATTGGGGGAACGATCAGAGAGCCGCAGACAGCGGCAGCGTATACCGATTCGCTCAGGGGTTCGATTGCACCGCAGCTGAATGCCCGGCATAATGATTTCGAGTTAGACGCGTTTGCGCGGAGTGCCAAATTTACAGGTACAGCCGCAGGAGATATTACGGCAACGCGAGGATTTGGCGGTGCATCAAAAACAATCGAACAATATCGAACGGGAACGGCTGGCAATACAGTGGATCAGGTATCCGCGGGGAGTGGGAAATTTGATGCCGGATTGGGCAACGTGATAGATATATCAAGAGGAAGAGCCGCAGGTGGCGTTAAAGGGCAAATAGACAGGCAGGCAGCGTCAGAATATAAAAATCAAAGTCTGCTAGATGGCGCAGAAGTTATACAAAGGCATCAATCAGGTGCAGAACCGGTTATTGGGGACACGGGAACTATTGAAAGCTATAAAGGCGATGTTGGCTTCGAATCGGGTTGGCGAGAAGTAAGTACGCCGCATGGAACATGGTTTGTAATGGACGGAATCACGGCAAAGGCAAAATTTTCCAACTTCTCTGCGAATACGGCTCTCAACAACAGATCAGAAATGACCGTATCCGCGTCCTCTGGATTGCAAAATGAAGTTCGGTGGAATCATTTAGCAACAGACAACAAACAATTTTCAAAAGATAATAGAGTGTCAGAAGAGGTGGGAAAATCTGCCGAGAGATACACGCTGCAAGAGTACAGTAATCGGATAAGCAATGACGATTCTCTGTCTAAATCAGTAAGAGAATCTGTTGCAAAAACTATCAATGGCACGATGTCGGTGGGATTCCAGGCCGCAGCGCCCGGAAGTATATCACCAT
>JQOA01000009.1:0-12834 GCA_000753945.1 Smithella sp. D17
CATCTTGTTCTACAGTCGTTTGCCGGAGATACGCAAATATGTGCGTCCTATATATCTGCGCATGGGAATCATCCAGGAAATGCCTACTGAACTTCAGTAAACATTTATTATACCAATTCGCCTGTAACTTAATACTTTGCAAGCGGTAATTACCGGTGCGAGATTGAGATTGTTGGCAAAGAGTTATGCTTGAAAGTCCCATGGTTATGTGATAGTTGACTGCTTCATAATTATTGCGGGCTATGTTCTGGCAATAATAAAATCTTTGCGGTTTAGCCGCTATTTTTTTTAAGATGTAAGGAGTAACATAAAATGGATTACAAAGAGACCTTGAATCTTCCCCAGACTGATTTTCCGATGAAGGCGAATCTGGCGCAGCGCGAGCCGGAGATGCTGAAAAAATGGGAAGAGATGGACATTTATAAAAAAATCAGGCAAACGGCCAAAGGAAAAAAGCCTTATATTCTGCATGACGGTCCTCCTTACGCCAACGGCAATATTCATCTGGGGACAGCGCTCAATAAAATAATTAAGGATATAGTTGTTAAGTCAAAAAACATGGCCGGCTTTGACGGCGTGTATGTGCCGGGCTGGGATTGCCACGGCCTGCCTATAGAGCATCAGGTGGATAAAGAACTGGGCGCCAGGAAGGCGACGATGTCGCAGGTAGAAAAACGCCGCGCCTGCCGTGTTTACGCGGAAAAATATGTCGGCATTCAGCGCGGACAATTCAAACGTCTGGGTGTTTTTGGCGAATGGGATAATCCCTATTTGACAATGGCCTATCCCTATGAGGCGGCGACTGTTGCCGAATTCGGCAAGCTTTATCTCAACGGCAGTGTTTACAAAGGCAAGAAACCAGTTTACTGGTGCGCTACCTGTAAAACTGCGCTGGCGGAAGCGGAAGTGGAATACGCCGATCATTCCACACCATCTATTTATGTCAAATTTAATTTTATCTCCGATGTCAGTCAGATTTTGCCGAAACTTGCCGGTCAGAAAGTATCGATGGTTATCTGGACAACTACGCCCTGGACGATTCCGGCTAATCTGGCGATTGCCGTTAAGGGTGATTTTATCTACGCCGCGGTAAAGATTGATGATGAAGTGCTGATTATCGCCAGGGACATGCTCGATTATTGTCTGGACGCTTTCGGTTATCGCGGTAAGCCCTACGAAATTATCGATGAATTCAAGGGCGAAGTTCTGGAAAGACAGAAATGCGTTCATCCGCTGATCAAAAGACACAGTCTTTTAATTCTGGCGCCGTTTGTCACGCTGGAGGCCGGAACCGGTGCTGTGCATATTGCTCCCGGTCATGGACAGGAAGACTATGAAATCGGTCTGGAATACGGCTTGGATAATTACGCGCCGGTAGACGATGCGGGAAAATTCACGGAAGATGTGGAACATTTCGCCGGCCAGTTTGTTTTCGACGCCAATGACAACGTCATTAAAAAGCTGGATGAAGTAGGTGCGCTAATGGGGCATGTGCCGATGCAGCATTCCTATCCTCATTGCTGGCGCTGCAAGAAACCCATTATTTTCCGTTCCACGGAGCAGTGGTTCATCTCGATGGAGAAAAACGATCTGCGCAAAAAAGCGCTGGCCTGCATCAATGAAGTTCAGTGGATTCCCTCGTGGGGACGCGACCGTATTTACGGTATGGTGGAAAACCGTCCCGATTGGTGTATCTCGCGTCAGAGACTGTGGGGCGTGCCGATTACAGTATTTTACTGCGCGAAGTGTAAAAACGAAGTGATGACCAAAGAAATCATTGATCATCTTGTTGAACTGGTGGACAAGGGTGGCGCGGATGTCTGGTTTGAAAAAGAACCGAAAGATCTGATGCCCAAACATACAACTTGCCCCCATTGTCATGGAACCGAGTTTACCAAGGAATTGAATATTCTGGATGTCTGGTTTGACTCCGGTGTGTCTCACGCGGCAGTGCTGGAAAAACGTCCGAATTTAAGTTCTCCCTGCGATATGTATCTGGAAGGTTCCGATCAGCACCGCGGCTGGTTCCATTCCTCGCTTCTGGAATCCGTGGGCACGCGTGGCCGCGCGCCTTACAAAAGCGTGCTTACCCACGGTTTTGTTGTGGACGGTGAAGGCAAAAAAATGTCCAAGTCCGTTGGCAATGTCATCGGAGCCGAAGAAGCTATCGACAAATACGGCGCGGAAATTTTGCGCCTTTGGGTGGCGGCTGAAGATTACACCGACGACATTCGTATTTCGGATGAAATTCTTAAACGCCTGATGGAAGCTTATCGCCGGATTCGCAACACCAGCCGGTTCATTTTGGGCAACCTTTACGATTTTAACGTGGATAAAGATGCGGTTGACTATGATCAGATGAGGGAGATGGATCAGTGGGCGCTGCATCGCCTGCAGGAAGTTATCAAGAGAGTGACGGAAGCTTATGAGCGTCATCAATTCCATGTGGTTTTCTATACGCTATACAATTATTGTACCGTTGATTTGAGCGCTCTTTACCTTGATGTTTTGAAAGACCGTCTCTATACCAACAAGGCCGCCTCCACTGCGCGCCGCTCCGGTCAGACCGCAATGTTCATCATTCTGGATTCGATGACCAGATTGCTCGCGCCGGTTCTTACCTTCACATCCGAAGAAGTCTGGTCGGCGATGCCTTCCTGGAGTAAAAAAGAGGAAAGCATTCATCTGGCTCAGTTCCCGCCGGTTAATGAAAAATATTTGAATACTGAACTCGGTGAACGCTGGAAGGCGATGATTGACGCTAAAGCGGAAATCTCCAAGGCTGTTGAGCAGGCACGTAAAGAAAAAGTGATCGGCCATTCCCTGGGTGCGCGTATAACTATTGCCGCTCCCGAAAAAATGCGTGGTTTATTTGCTGCGCATCTCGAAGATTTAAGAGCATTGCTGATTGTGTCGCAGTTGCAACTGGCTGAAGAGAAAGATATTGCCGCGCCTTACAGAAGCGAAGAAATTAAAGGATTAGTGGTTGGCGTGGAAAAAGCTCGTGGCGGCAAATGCGAACGTTGTTGGATCTATGAAGAATCCGTTGGTTCAGATGCAACGCATCCGACGGTCTGTGCCCGTTGTCTGCCGAATTTATAGGAAACAAGGAGATTTATTTGAAAAAAAATATCATAATTTTTATTCTTGGCGCTGCTGTAGTCGTTGCGTTGGATCAAATAACGAAAGCTGCTATTGTGGGGAATTTTTCGATACATGAATCACACACCGTTATTGATGGCTTGTTTAATATTGTGTATGTGATGAATCCCGGCGCCGCCTTTGGATTTCTGGCCAATGCTTCCGAAACTTTCCGCCGTATTTTCTTTATTGGAATTACCGCGACAGTTATTCTGCTGATCATTTATTACATTGTGAAAAGCAGCTTGCAGAATACGCTTTATGTGATATCTCTGACGCTTATTTTTTCAGGCGCTGTTGGAAATCTCATCGACCGGATACGTTTCGGTGCGGTGGTTGATTTTCTGGATGTCTATATCGGGACAGCCCACTGGCCGGCGTTTAATGTCGCGGATTCGTCCATTTCCGTGGGAGCTGTATAATAAATGTTTACTGAAGTTCAGTAGGCATTTCCTGGATGATTCCCATGCGCAGATATATAGGACGCACATATTTGCGTATCTCCGGCAAACGACTGTAGAACAAGATGGCACCTACAATGCTCGAAACGCCGCACAAGGTAAGAGTAAGAGGAGCGCCAATGTTGTGAGCGATGACACCCCCGATCAGACTGCCGAACGGAGCCATCCCTATAAAAGCAATGGCATAAAAGCTCATGACGCGGCCTCGCTTATCTTCATCCACGACAGTTTGCACGATTGTATTGCACGAAGCCATATATACAATCATGCCGAAACCAGTAACCATCATTAGACATAGAGAAAGCGGAAGACAACGGGAAAAAGAAAAGGCGATAAGCCCGCAACCGAAAACACAAGTGGAAATGATGATGAGACGTCCCAGGCCGATGACTGACTTGCGGGAAGCGAGATACAGAGCGCCAACCAGCGCACCGATTCCATTGGCTCCCGTAAGTAAGCCCAACGTATGGGAACCGCCGTGCAGGATATCACGTGCAAAGACGGGCATGAGAACGATATAAGGCATACTCAAAAGGCTCAATAATCCCAAAAGAAGTATTATATACCTGATGGGGGCGCAACCGGCAGCATATCGAAAACCCTCTTTGAGTTGATGGAGCACGGCACCAGAACTTTGCGGCTGTATCTTTTGATTGGTTGTCATAGCCAGGAGTGCCAGAATTATAGCAAAGAAGCTGATCCCATTGAGCAGAAAACAAACACCTTCGCCAACGTAAGCGATAAGAATGCCCGCAATAGACGGACCCACCAGTCTTGCTCCGTTGAACATAAAAGAGTTCAGGGCAATGGCATTGCCCAGATCATTTTTATTTTCCACCATGTCGATGACAAATGATTGCCGGGTGGGCACATCGACAGCATTGACCGTCCCCAGAATTGTACTGAGCACTATCAGATGCCAGACAGCAACAGAACCCGTGAGCGTCAGAAATGCAAGCAGAAAAGCCTGCACCATGGAGAATACTTGTGTGGCAACAAGTAAATTACGGCGATTCAATCTATCCGCATAAACACCGGCAAAAGAACCGAAGATTACCGTAGGAATTTGACCGGTAAACCCAATGAGGCCCAGCAGGAAAATCGAATTGGTCATCCGGTAGACAAGCCAACTCATGGCTATCTGCTGCATCCATGTTCCGGTCAGGGAAAGACTTTGTCCGCCAAAAAATAACCTGTAGTTTCGGTAGGCAAGCGCCCGCATCAAAAATCTAAGAGCTGATTTTTTTTCGTCCAGGTAGGTTTTAGTGCTCATATTCAAAATTATGCGTATATTTTATTGGGTAAATATTTGCCATTTATTCGTAAGGTCCAATTTCCTTTTATAAACTAACCATTGTTTGACGAAACAAATTAGCAAATAAAACATACAATGTCTATGTGTTACCGTTGATTTTATATTTATGAAAGATCATATTAGATATTATGCTATTAATGAATAATATTTACTTCTTAATAATATCTTGACAAATTCATTTATTTATATTATGAAAGAAGTAAATATTAATAAGGAGGCTTATATGCGAACAATAAGAATTACGGAAGAAGTTTGGCAGGCAATTGCAGATCGCGGTAAATTTGGAGAGACTGAAGAAGATGTTCTTCGGCGTGTATTTGAATTGCCCATAAATTCCAAAGCTAATATAACACAGACAATATCGGACATCGGTAGTACCTCTAAAATATCATCGGGTCGCCGGAGATCTTTTGCTACCATAAGGATGACATCTTACATTAATAGAAATCAGCTTAATGTGGAATTTGCAAATGGAGCATCATCATCATGGACATTACCGAATCAAAGCGATAAAAAAGCAATTCGTACTATTTTAGACAAAGCAATTACGTTTGCAAAAGAAAATAAAGCGTCACTGGGACAGATTAACGCTATTAGAAAAACTTTGACCGATAATGATTACCACTTGACTAAATGATTGAATGGTAAGGAATCGTATTAATATATTATACAAGTAGCAAAGATTTACATTTCTTATTTAGGAAACTAATTATGATTTCATTCTTTTTTAAGATCGGAAAGGCTTTTCTTAAATATAGCAATCATCCTATTACAATACCCCGTGTACATTATACTCGTCTGGTTGACCAGATTTATGAAAGCACCGGAAAGAAGACTACTAAAGTCCGCATCACTCCACCTAATGGAAGAATTTTGAACGGTGAAATATATTATGGAATAGCTGGCTATGGACCTTTTTACCAGATTAAAGTATTGGGAAGTTATCCAAGCGATCATTTTGGCAATGTAAAGATTGGAAGTATTCTCCAAGTAGCAATTAAAAAAATTGGTGACAAAATTCATGTAATAATCGAAGAAGATGTAAAGCTAGCTATGAAAATTGATCTTACCTCGCAAATATAGATAATAATGAAAAGGATGGCGTGCTATGCCGGATGACAAAAAGCGAAAAGTTAAGTTGGAATACCCTTGCATTTGGGTTTACAAGATCATTGACCCTGACGCAGACGAGATGAGGCGCGCCGTGGCGAAAATCACATTTTAGTCCCGCTATTCAATGCGGTCTGCCCAGTAGCGCGGATTTCGATGTAAATGCGCGACTGCAACTATTATAATTTTATCTTTGTCCAAACCGTAGATTAATCCATAGGGAAAGCGTGCCATTATACATCTTCTCAATCCTGATTCAATTTCCATAGAGGATTGAGGGTATGTAACAGCTCTACGGATGGCCCGATCAAGTTGATCGAGAAATTCCTTACCCAGTCCATCAGCCTGTTCATTATACCAATCAACAGCGTCATTGAGTTCTTTTTCAGCAATTGATAAAAAATGAATTTTCATTAGCGTTTATATTTGCTCATAACATCCCGATAAGATACGGATTGAATTTTCCCGGACTTGTATGCATTCCACCTTTTACGCGCTTCATCAGCCCAAATGCTGTCAATTTCGGGGTCTGGTCTGTCCAGATCTCTAAGAATGACATCCACCAAGTACAGTTTTTCCATATCCGTTAAGGAGTTAATATCTGACGCTATTTTTTCAGCTGCTTTTGTCATGTATCGCTCCATTTTATCTGAATTGCATCTCGATTTTTCTAATCATAACACTACTATCAACCTGATGCAATAGTATTATAACGAACCAAATAGCCGCTCCTCTGTATCTTCCTTGACATATATTTTTGCATATGGGAAAAGTAAATTCCTTACTTAATTATTTTTGAGATAAATATGTTGGTTAAACGCATCACAAAAAATAAACTGACATTACCCAAGGCCGTTGTTGCGGCCACCGGGGAGGCGGACTATTATGATGTCATCACTGAAAATGGCCGCATCATCCTGACTCCTTTGCGCATTCAGAAAGCGGACGCTGTGCGCTCCAAGCTGGCCGAACTGGGCATTACCCAGGATGATGTGAAAGATGCAATTTCATGGGCGCGAAAAAAACGATGAAAACACCGCGAGTGGTTCATGATACTAATTACATAGAATTTGCGGCCTGGCTGGAAAAACGTGAGTGATTCCTGAAAGGATATAATGCTATGCCGGATGACAAAAAGAAAAAAGTTAAGTTGGAATATCCATGTGTTTGGGTTTACAAGATCATCGGCCCTGATACGGACGATATGAAACGTGCTGTCGCGGAAATCATCTGTGATCGTGCTTATAAGATTTCTTATTCCCGCAGCAGCACTGCGGCAAAATATCATTGCCAGAACGTTGAGTTATTAGTAGAAAGCGAATCTCATCGCACGGCCATTTATGAAGCCCTGAAAGCTCATAAAACTATAAAACTGGTTTTATAAAATAACCGCGAGCTGTTTTTCCAAGATAAAAAAGCCCCTTGTCCGTCCGGATAGGGGGCTTTTTTATTTATAGTGTTGAACTTGGCTTTAAGCCGCGTCGCATTCGCATCGGATACCGAGGCGGCAAGGAGGAGGCTCCACGCGGGGTAAACTCCGTCTATTAGCAATATCGAATCTATCGCATAATTAAAAAGCCCCCTGTCCGTCCGGACAAGAGGCTTTTATCTTTAAGATTCAGACTTCCGTCTCAAGCTGGTTTCTTACATGCCCATTCCGGGATATCCACCACCCGGAGGCATACCGGGCATTCCACCACCGGCGCCCTTCTCTTCGGGCTTATCAGCGATCATGCACTGAGTGGTAAGTAGTAAAGCCGCAACCGAGGCCGCGTTCTGTAGAGCAAAGCGGGTGACCTTGGTAGGATCAATAACGCCGGCCGCGATCATGTCTTCATACACATCGGTACGGGCATTGAAACCAAAGGCGCCTTTCTTCTCTTTTACTTTTTCAACCACAATGCTACCTTCCAGGCCGGCATTGCAGGCGATCATCTTGATAGGTTCTTCAATCGCTTTCTTGATAATATTGACACCGATCTGTTCGTCGCCTTCCAGAGCAAGCTTGGCCAGAACGGGAAGAGTTCTCAGATAAGCAACACCGCCACCGGGAACAATACCTTCTTCCACAGCCGCGCGGGTGGCATGCAGAGCATCTTCGACGCGCGCTTTCTTTTCTTTCATTTCAGTTTCCGTTGCAGCACCAACTTTGATTACCGCTACGCCGCCTACCAGTTTGGCCAGTCTTTCCTGAAGTTTCTCTCTGTCGTAATCAGAGGTGGTCTCTTCGATCTGAGCGCGGATTTGTTTGACGCGGCCTTCCAGATCAGCTTTTTTCCCGGCGCCATCGATAATGGTTGTATTGTCTTTATCAACGGTAATTTTCTTGGCGCGTCCCAAATCTTCTATTTTTACGTTTTCGAGTTTGTAGCCCATGTCTTCGGAGATCATCTTGCCGCCGGTGAGGATGGCGATGTCTTCGAGCATGGCCTTGCGGCGGTCGCCGAAGCCAGGAGCCTTAACCGCGGCCACATGGATGGTGCCGCGAATCTTGTTGACGACCAGTGTTGCCAGCGCTTCGCCTTCGATATCTTCAGCAATGATCAGCAACGGACGTCCCATTTTGGCAATTTGTTCCAGAATCGGCAGCAAATCTTTCATGCCGCTGATTTTCTTTTCGTAAATCAGAATTAAAACGTCTTCCAGAGCAACAAGCATCTTGTCGGCGTTAGTGACAAAGTAAGGAGAAAGATAGCCGCGGTCAAACTGCATACCTTCGACGATCTCCAGTTCTGTTTCCAGACCCTTGGCTTCTTCAACTGTAATGACGCCTTCTTTCCCGACTTTATCCATAGCGCCGGCGATGATATTGCCGATGGTTTCATCGTTGTTGGCGGAAATGGTGCCGACCTGGGCGATTTCTTTCTGGTCTTTGGTGGGTTTGCTCATCTTGCTGAGTTCATTGACAACGGCATCAACAGCCTTATCAATACCGCGTTTGATGTCCATCGGGTTACTGCCTGCCGCGACGGCTTTAACGCCTTCGCGATAAATGGCCTGTGCCAGGAGGGTAGCCGTGGTGGTGCCGTCACCGGCGACGTCGCTTGTTTTGCTGGCGACTTCTTTGACCATCTGTGCTCCCATATTTTCAAATTTATCTTCCAGTTCGATTTCTTTGGCCACGGTAACGCCGTCTTTAGTGACGGTGGGGGAACCATAACTTTTATCAATAATAACGTTGCGGCCTTTGGGGCCGAGGGTTACTTTTACAGCGTCGGCCAGAGTGTTGACGCCCTTCAGCATAGATTTTCTTGCTTCTTCATCATAAAGAAGTATTTTCGCTCCCATTGTATATATTCCTCCTTGAATAGTTTCTTATTTTTCAATAATGCCGAGAATGTCTTCTTCTCTCATGATCAGATATTCTTCGCCGTCGATCTTGACTTCAGTTCCACCGTATTTGCTGAAAAGGACTTTATCTCCCACGCTGACTTCGAGTTTGATAAGTTTGCCGTCATCGGCAGCTTTGCCCTTGCCCACGGCAACGACTTTTCCTTCGATTGGTTTTTCTTTGGCTGTGTCAGGGATGATTATTCCCCCTTTTGTTTTGTTTTCTTCTTCCAAACGTTTTACAATGATTCTATCCTGTAAAGGTCTGATTTTCATACTCTTTATGCTCCTTTCTTCTTTTTTGTAATTATATTTAAGAGTGCTGATTTTAACAGGGGTATTTTATGCACCTTTTTTCATATGTCAAGGTGCTTATGGCATTTATACTAATTAAAATAAATTTTCCAGCAATTCTTTTAAAGAACTGATTTTACAAATCTCCATTTTTGCTATTTTCGCCAGTTGCGCCGCATTGGTTTTGGGCACCAGACAGCGGTTAAAACCCAGACGCGCCGCTTCCTTCACACGCACTTCCATTTGCGAAATGGCCCTTACTTCTCCGGCCAGGCCAACCTCTCCCAGAACAATCGTCCGCCCGTCAATGGGCTTATCCAGAAAACTGGACGTCATGGCGGCAACTATACCCAGATCAACCGCCGGTTCTTCCACCCGCACACCGCCCGCGACATTGATAAAAATGTCCGATCCGCTCAAGTGCAGGCCGCAAATCTTGTCCAGTACCGCCACTAAAAGCGAAACGCGGTTATAATCGACACCGATAGCCGTACGACGCGGAGTTCCGAAATTTGTGGAACTGACCAGAGCCTGAATTTCCACCAGGATCGGCCTTGTACCTTCCAGAGAGGGAACAACAACCGAACCGGCAACATTTTGCGGCCTCTCCGCCAGGAAAAAAAGTGGAAGGATTGGGAACTTCCTTTAATCCCTTTTCCTGCATTTCAAAAACACCGATTTCGTTGGTCGGTCCGAAACGGTTTTTTATACCCCGGACAATGCGATAAGTATGGGAGCTGTCTCCCTCGAAGTAAAGAACTGTATCCACCATGTGTTCCAGCACTTTGGGACCGGCAATGGAACCGTCTTTGGTGACATGACCGACAAGAAAAACAGGAATGCCGAATTTCTTGGAAAAAAGAATCAGCCGCGACGAAGACTCGCGCACCTGCCCGACGCTGCCGGGAGCGGACATGAGTTCGCCCGAATAAAGAGTTTGAATAGAGTCAATAACCACAACGGCCGGAGAAACTGCTTTAACCTGTTCCAGAATCTTTTCCAGAGAAATCTCTACCAGAACCAGTAAATCTTTGGAAACGGCCCCGATCCTTTCACTGCGCATCTTAATTTGACTGGCCGACTCTTCCCCGGAAACGTATAAAACCTTCAATCCTTTTTGAGCCAGGTTATGCATCATCTGCAGCATGAGCGTTGATTTGCCGATGCCCGGTTCTCCGCCGATCAGGATTGCCGAACCTCCGACGATGCCGCCCCCGAGCACCCTGTCAATTTCCACGATACCTGTAACGGTCCGCTGGCCTTCAGTGAGCGGAATATCTTCAATAGACTGGGGTTTGCCGTCAAAGTTCATCTCCGCACGGCTATCGGAACCGGAATCAACGATTAATTCTTCGGCAAAACAATTCCACCCGTTGCAGGAAGGGCATTTCCCCAGCCATTTGGGCGACATATAACCACAATGCTGACAAAAGAAACCTGTCTTGCTCTTTTTCAAACCTTATTTCTCCTTTTATGAATGAGTTGAGAAAAGCATATTTCTCTTAGCCATGTCAATACTAATTGCCGTAACATTGGAAAAATAGTTGGCGTAATAAGTTTTTCATTTACCGGAACAAAAAAACAAAATCAATTTTCTCCTTGATTATTGAACGATACTAAAATAAGTTACTGAATAATTATGGAACAAAACAAGGAAACAGATTCAAAGAATATACAACCGGATGATGTTCTTCCGGAAATTACCCTGGAACAACTTTCGCCTGAAATGCGCGACGCCTGCAACCGCGCCGGATGGACAAGCCTCGTGCCCGTGCAGGCCAAATCCATTCCTTATTTTTTAGCGGGCCAGGATATGATGGTGCAATCGCGCACCGGCAGCGGAAAAACCGGCGCTTATATTCTGCCTATTATACAAAAAATTAACGCGCAGCAAAATTTTGCCCAGGCTCTCGTCCTTGTTCCCACCCGCGAACTGGCCCTTCAGGTATCCAGAGAAGCCCAAATGCTGACCCAGGGAACAAATATAAGAGTAGCCGTAGTTTATGGAGGCGTGGGATACAACGCGCAACTGGAAGCATTTCGCGGTGGCGCTCAAATTGTGATCGGCACGCCGGGACGTATCCTGGATCATCTTTTAAAAAACACCCTATCGCTGGATCATCTGAAAATTTTGATTTTCGATGAAGCCGACCGGATGTTGTCCATGGGTTTTTATCCCGATATGGTAAAAATCCGCAAATACATACCCTCGAATAAAATACTCAGCAGTATGTTTTCCGCGACTTTCCCGCCGCAGGTCATTCGTTTATCCGATCAATTCCTGCATAAGTCAAAATTATTGAGTTTAAGCGGCAATCAGGTGCATATCGCTGAAATCGAGCACATTTATTATGTCGTTCCGGGAATGCGCAAAGAGCGATCGCTTGTGCGTATAATTGAAATCGAAAATCCATCATCGGCCATTATTTTCTGCAACACAAAGGACACCGTGCATTATCTTTCCGTCGTGCTTAAACGTTTTGGTTATGACGCCGATGAGCTTAGTTCCGATCTGGCTCAAAGCATGCGGGAAAAGGTCATGGCCCGTGTGCGGCGCGGAGCTCTGCGATTCCTCGTGGCCACCGATGTTGCCGCCCGTGGTATTGATATCCCCGATTTGTCTCATGTTATTCAGTATGAACCGCCGGAGGATCCGGAAGCTTACATTCATCGGGCCGGACGAACAGGACGCATGGGATCAAGCGGCGTAGCTATTTCTTTAGTCGCGGAAATGGAAAAATTCAAACTGCAGAGTATTGCCCGTTTTTATGACATCAACATGGAAGAACGCCCCTTACCCGGTGATGACGAACTGGAAAGGGTTGTCGCCGAACGAATAACGGCGCTTCTGGAAGCACGTCTGCGCTCCCGCGATAATCTTCAAATCGAACGCATGAAGCGTTTTTTGCCGCTGGCGCGTAATCTTGCCCAATCGGAGGATGAACTGGAACTGATTACAATGCTGCTGGACGATTACTATCAGCTATCTCTACACGCACCGCCGGCACCGATTGCCATCGCAGATCAGGCGAGCAATCCTGCACAAAAGAATAAAGACAGGAAACCACGGCCAAGAAATAAAAGCAGAAGAAGCAATAACGAAAACCCGTCATAATTCTTGCGCGATGTAAATATTTTTCAAATAATGATGAAGTCGTAAAAAGTCGAAAAACCGTCATACCG
>JQOA01000009.1:12923-14366 GCA_000753945.1 Smithella sp. D17
CAAAAAAGGGCAAAAGCGACTTTTTACGAGACCATCAAATAATCCCTCTAAAAATAAAGTTATCTTTAAAAACAAAAAATAACTATCCTCAAAATAAGTAATCTCTGTTCGTTAATTAGTTTTTGACGTTTTTTCTTTTTATTACAAGCAATTACATATAATAACCATTGACAAAAATTGTTTCTGGTCCCCGAAAAGCAAACTAAAATTCCTTGAGTAAAGATTTCAATACTGATATGAATGTCAAGTTTAAAAATTTTACTTGAAGGATGTTTAGTATGCAAAACCCAAATTTCAGTTCCGGTCCCTGTAGCAAGAGGCCAGCGTGGAATATCGACGCGCTGAAGAGCGCGCCGGTCGGTCGCTCACACCGTTCCGCGTTGGGCAAAGAAAGAATCGTCAAAGCTATTAACGACACACGAAAAATCTTAAACATTCCGGCAGATTACCTTGTGGGCATTCTTCCGGCTTCAGATACCGGCGCTTTTGAATGCGCCATGTGGTCACTCTTAGGCCCCAAACCGGTCACCGTACTGGTTTGGGAAAGTTTTTCCAACGGCTGGGCAACGGATGTCGCCAAACAACTAAAGCTCAATCCTACCGTTCTCAAAGCCGATTACGGCAAAATTCCGGATCTTTCCAAAGTTGACTGGACAAATGACGTTGTCTTTGTCGCCAACGGAACAACCAGCGGCGTGAAAGTTCCCGATTACAATTGGATTCCCGCCAACCGTGAAGGCCTGTCGCTTTGCGACGCGACCAGCGCTGCTTTTGCGATGGAAATTGATTGGAGCAAGATAGACGTTCTAACCTTTTCCTGGCAGAAATGTCTGGGCGGCGAAGCCGCACACGGCATGATGATTTTAAGCCCAAGAGCTGTCGCCCGTTTGGAATCTTATGATCCGCCCTGGCCCATGCCCAAGATTTTCCGTCTTAAAAAAGGTGACAAAATCAGCAAAGCCATCTTTGACGGTGACGTTATCAATACGCCTTCCATGATTTGCGTAGAAGACTATCTGGACGCTCTGGATTGGGCGGGCAAGATAGGTCTTGCGGATCTCATTAAGAAAAGTGAAGCCAATCTGAAAGTGGTAGCCGACTGGGTAGCAAAAACCGACTGGATAGAATTTCTGGCCGATGATCCCCAAGTCCGTTCTAACACTTCCGTGTGCCTGAGCGTAACTCATCCCAAAGTCAAAGCACTGGGCAACGACGAAAAGAGCAAGTTCCTAAAAAGCATCGCTTCGGATCTGAGCAAAAAAAATGTCGCTCACGATATCAACTCCTATAAAGAAGCACCAGCCGGTTACCGTTTCTGGTGCGGTCCGACTATCGAGGAGGCTGATCTCCAAACGGCGCTTGTAGAACTGGAAAAAGTTTTCAACGAAAAAATTAAAAACCTTTAATTATGATGAAGTCGTAAAAAGTCGAAAAACCGTCATA
>JQOA01000009.1:14464-14668 GCA_000753945.1 Smithella sp. D17
AGGGCAAAAGCGACTTTTTACGAGACCATCAATTATTATTTGAAGAGAAATAAATCATGGCTAATGTTGCAGTAATAGGCACTCAGTGGGGCGATGAGGGAAAGGGGAAAATTGTCGACCTGTACACCGAAAAAGCCGACGTGGTTGCTCGTTTTCAAGGCGGGAATAATGCGGGACATACACTAGTTGTCAACGGCAAAAAAA
>JQOA01000009.1:14703-27429 GCA_000753945.1 Smithella sp. D17
AAAAAAACTATTCTACATTTAATTCCCTCGGGAATTTTACATGACCGTAAAATCTGCATTATCAGTAATGGTGTTGTTTTTGATCCTCTTGTTTTTCTTCAGGAAATAGAAGAATTACAGCAGGGGAATCTCCTGCAGCCTCATACTAAACTTTTCGTCAGCGAAAAAGCTCATTTAATCATGCCCTACCACCGTAGCCTTGACCAGGCACGCGAAGCCCAATCATCGGGTAAAAAAATCGGTACAACAGGCAGAGGCATTGGTCCGGCATATGAAGATAAGGTTGCCCGCACGGGCATACGTGTGGGCGATCTTTACGAAGAAGATTTATTCCGGGAAAAATTGAAGCAAAGCCTGAAAGAAAAAAATTTCCTGCTGACAAACTATTATAAAGATAAGCCGCTTGACGAAGAAGAAATCGCCACTCAATATTTAACCTGTGCTCAGAAGATCAAGCCTTACGTGGCAGATACTTCTTTGATTTTAGACCACGAAATAAAACAGGGGAAAAAAATTCTTTTTGAAGGGGCACAAGGCTCTCAACTTGATGTTGATCACGGAACATACCCCTATGTGACTTCTTCTAATACAGTTTCCGGCAATGCTTCCTGCGGCAACGGAATCGGACCTAACAAAATCAACACAGTAGTCGGAATTTGCAAAGCTTATACGACCAGAGTGGGAGAAGGTCCCTTCCCCACAGAGTTAAAAGATGAAGTTGGAAATCATATGCAGCAGGTTGGCCAGGAATTCGGTGCGACAACCGGTAGAAAACGTCGCTGCGGCTGGTTGGACATAGTACTGGTACGGCAGGCGGTCAGGGTCTCCGGCATAAACGCGCTCGCCATCACCAAACTTGATGTTTTATCCGGTTTGGACAAATTGAAAATCTGCGTGGGATATAAATCTGCCACAGGTACGTTCACTCACGCCGTACCTGCCAGTATGCGCGTTCTTTCAGATTGTCAGCCGGTTTATGAAGAATTCGACGGCTGGAAGGAAGATATTCTTTACGCACGGGAAATGAGCGAACTACCCGCCAATGCCAGAAAATATTTGAAGAGACTGGAAGAACTGGCGGAAGCTAAAATTACGCTCGTATCCGTAGGAGCGGGAAGAGAAGAGACAATAGTTTTGGAAGATCCTTTTCTTAACAAACTATAGTTATCTGCTGTAAAAATGCTTGACACATTCAGAACTAGTTGTTAATAGGTCTCGCCTTAAAGTTATAACTTAATCAAGCGGGCTGTTAGCTCAGCGGTAGAGCAGTGGACTTTTAATCCATTGGCCGGGGGTTCAAATCCCCCACGGCCCACCATTTAAAAAAGGGCTTCCGAGAGGAAGCCTTTTTTTTACATCCATGAGCATCCACGTAATTCCGTTTTCAAATCAATTATGATACCGCGGCAGCAAGGAGGAGGCGCCGGAGACGTATTGGTAATACGTTGAGGACGACGCAGCCAACAAAGGTAGCGCTTGATTTGGAAATGGAATAAAATCAAAAAACTCATATTTCCATTATAATAGTTATTTGCGGCCAAGATTTCCTTGACACACGTAAATGCCGATTCTATACTTCATCCCACGAAACAGAAGTTCTTATTAAAAAATACCATAAGGACAATTTGTTTTGGACAATAGTGGCACAAAATCAGGTATTCTGTGTTATCAGAGTACTCTTTAATAAAAAAGTATGGAAAGAAATAGGAGGTTTTTTATGTATCGGATTGATTTGTTAAATAAAATTTCAAAAAAGGGCTTGAGCCTTTTTACTGAAAAGTATGAATATCGTACGGATATTCCCGATCCCGACGGCATTCTTGTAAGAAGCAAGGAAATGAAAGAGATGACCCTGCCGTCAAGTCTGAAAGCCATTGCCCGCGCCGGTGCCGGCGTCAACAATATTCCCATCGACAAATGTTCGGAGAAAGGCATAGTGGTGTTTAATACACCGGGCGCAAACGCTAACGGCGTGAAAGAACTGGTGCTCCTGGGCATGCTGCTGGCATCCCGCAAAGTGGTTGATGGAATCGCCTGGGCCAAAGGTCTGGTAGGTGAAGGCGACAAGGTACCCGACCTGATCGAAAAAGGCAAATCCAAGTTCGGCGGCACCGAGATCCTGGGCAAGAAGCTCGGAGTGGTGGGTCTGGGAGCCATTGGCACCATGGTGGCCAATGCCGCCGAAGGTCTGGGCATGTCAGTCTGGGGATACGATCCGTACCTGTCCATCGAAGCGGCCTGGAGGCTGTCCCGCAATACCAAGAAAGCACCAAGCCTGGACAAGCTCCTGTCCGAGTGCGATTTCATCTCGCTGCACGTCCCTCAGAACAAAGACACCAAGGGATTCATCAATACCGATAAATTCGCGGTCATGAAGAAGGGCGCGGTAATCCTGAATTTCGCCAGGGGGGGACTCGTAGATACCCCGTCCCTGAAGAAGGCTATCGCCGACGGTATCGTGGCTTGCTACGTAACGGACTTCCCCGATGAAGAGATCATCAAGACGGACAAGGTCATCGCCATCCCGCATCTGGGTGCTTCCACCGAAGAATCGGAAGAAAACTGCGCCATCATGGCTACCATGCAACTGATGGGCTTCCTGGAGAACGGAAATATCAAGAACTCAGTCAATTTCCCGGAATGCGCCCTGGACAGGTCGGGCAAGGTCAGACTCACCATCTCGAACAAGAACGAACCCGGCATGATCGAGAAGATCACCCGCTTGCTTGCGGATAACAAACTCAACATCGCCGACATGATCAACAAAAGCAAAGGTAACATCGCCTATAACATCATCGACGTGGAAGGCGATATCAATACTGACTTGGTAAAGAAAATCCAGTCTATCGATGGGGTCGTGGCTGTCAGAGTGATTTAAGAATACCTCTGGCGCGTTCTTCATAAATAAAAAAAGGCGAATCCCCTGTGATTCGCCTTTTTCCTAATGGTTTAAATTTTAGTTAACCACTGCAACCGCTTCGCCTGGCGCTTGCTATGTAATCATTTTTTGTTTCTTTATCTCCCCGATGATGTCATTCTTTCAACTTCGCTCAATTACTATAAAGTAAAGCAAACCCTTTTTCTTTTTTGACTCCGACCACTGTAATAATGTATAAGAATCAAGGCATGCTGCCTTCCGCTAAATTCCGGTAACGCTTTGGGGGAGATCATCATGGATGAAAAGGTAAGAAACGCGATATTAAAACAAATTGAGAAGGAACCTTTCGGTAAAAAATTCGGTTTGAAATTGAAAGATGTGCGGAAAGGATATGCTAAAGTGGAAATGCTCTTCACTCAAGATATGGAAAACATGTTCGGTATGGCGCACGGCGGTGCGATTTTTTCGCTGATTGACGCGGCTTTTGAAGTCGCCTCCAACTCGCACGGCACAATGGCGGTCGCTTTAAACATGAACATCAATTATCTGGCCTCACCTGAAAAAGGAGCATTGCTTACCGCCGAAGCCAGAGAAATAAACAAGACAAAGAAGACTGCCGCCTATGAGATTCATGCAACAGACGAGTCAGGGAAACTTCTGGCTTCCTGTCAGGCGCTGGTGTACCGGTTGGAAAAGCCACTGCCTTTTTTGTAAGTTACGACTAACTATGAAGTATTGCTGACTTCACATGTAGACCCTCAGCATTGAACCGTGATTTGGATTAACGATAACCGGAGGAAAGATGTCAGCAAAAAATCTTCTGTGCCTGGTATGATGAACAAAAATTATTTATGGACTTGGACTTCCTTTTGACTTTTCATCCTTCCAGCATCACCGTATACTCTCTTGCCAGCAGGACAGGGTCTTCCCGATATACATGTCCGTTCACATACAGCCAGGCATGACCCTTCAAAACATCTCCGTCTTTTCCCACGCCCACAGCCAGTTTGCTGTCCACGCCGTTCTTCCGGCACCAGTGATACAGCACCAAACCGCGACGAAGACAAGGACGCGGACTCCGCAACAACCGCATCATCCAAAAACCACAGGCACGCCACAGCTTGTCCAGTTTTACCATGGCTTTCGCCGGTGAAACCGGGGAAGATCCTCCGTCGCCCAGACCACGGATTTCCGCCAGAATTGTCGGCAATGGTCTCCGGTGCAGCATCATTTCATAATAAAGCAATCCGCAAAGTGCTCCGATAATTAACGGCACATCCTGCGGCAATTCATAGCCTTTATACTTCCACAAAGCAGTTCCCCTATTTATCGTTTTATAAATCTTCTTCCGTCATCAGGAGATTTTTACCCTGAAGATATTTTTCCATTTTTTCCCGGTAAGATAAAAGAAGTCTCCGTCTTGGCAGTATGCTATTCCATTAAGTATTTTATCCGTACCTTCAGGGTTTTCGATGTTGAACAATTCCGAGCAATCAATAATTCTAAGCACATTGCCGGAATGGCGGTCTATTTCCAAAATAAAGTTGTTTCCTAAAATATTCGCGTAAATCTTTCCTTCCAGATATTCAAGGGCATTAAGTCTATCCGTATTCTTTGCGTCCAGCTTTACGCGAAGCTTTTTGATTATCTTAAAATTTTTATCCCTGATGAATAGAACGCCGGACCCGTCGCTCATGACAAAATGATTCTGATCGCACGTGAGTCCCCATCCCTCCCCGAAATAGCTATAGTATCCTTTTCCCTTAAGGTCCGGGCATGAGTATTTTAAAGCCCTTTTCTCTCTCCATGTGAGCAATATAAGTTCATCGTCAAAAATCGTAATTCCTTCGGCAAATATTTCCGGCATGTTAATCCTTTGTAATATCTCACCTTCCGGACTTATCTTGCGAAGACTTGACTCTCCATACAGGCCGGTGCTTTCATAAAGATATCCTGCCTTATATGTCAATCCCTGGGTAAATGCATCGGGATCATGAGGTATGGTACCAAGCACGACCGGCCTTACAATGGGTACTCTTACGCGTCCCTCAATAACGGGCCTTCTCCAGTCTCTTTTAAGACGCCCTAGCCTGCGCTTTATGCCATAGTATATTCTTTCAATCATTTTTTATTACTAGCACAGTATCGGCACATTAATCAAATCATGACGGTATCTTGAATCCCTATTGGCCAATTATCAATTCATGAGACAGTTGTTTTGGATTAAAAATAATTGACGGGAGATTTTTCTTTGCTGTATTTTATCTTGAAATAAATCTTTCATTTTTTGCTGCAAGCTCGGATGACAACATCTATCATAAGGATTTCCTGGTTGTCTCCTGACCCGGTTAATCTTTGCCCGCTAATTTCAATAAAAAATGGTAGATATCTCGTAAAAAATCCTTGGATGACCAACGGGATGAAATAAAAATTTTCCCTTCCCCGTGAGTCAGATAGCATCCATTAAAACTCCAGCGGAATTTTCCTGGCGATCCGGGGGGGCTGCCTTTCCTAAATTCATTAACCTTCCAGGACAGGCCCGGGCAAAGCGATTTTAATATTCGATTAGTCTGCGCCGACGTTCCCCGCAAGAAATGCCATACCCGTTCGATAGGCCAGTCCCACTGAAGCAATTGTTCATTTTTTACGAGATGCCGCGCCCTGAACGAGCACTGAAGATTTTTTTGCGGAACCTTCTTGACCGTCCCTTTACCGATATCTTCAAGTGCTTCGACCATTAACTCTGTTCCCGCCTCAATAATTTTTCCTGCCAATTCATCATTGGGCATTCCTGTATATATCGGAATGCTTCTTTGTTTGATAATATCGCCCGTATCCTCGCCCTGATCAATATAATGAATGGTCGCGCCCCCTTGCGGATCCATGAAGTAATATTGCCATAAAAACGGTCTGGGACCTCGATAGTTAGGCAACAGGGCAGGATGAAAATTAATGGCCCCGTACGAGGGAATGGAATAGACCTCTTCTCGCAACAATTGTGACATTGAGGCTACACAAATAATATCCGGTTCTTGTTTCCTGACAAAATTTGCCAAATCTTCTTGAGATTTGCCCCTTTGTAATAAATAATAAGGAACGGATATTTGCCTCGAAAAAGACAGCAATGATTGGCTCTTTTGATTCCATTCTAGAAATTTCTTTATTCCGGCGATTACAGGTTTGTAATTTTGTGGAACCGACTCCACGATACCAACAATAGTATGATTTCGGGCTACTGCCAAAAGGGGACACATGGTATACTCACCGTTTTGACCTATGAACAATACTTTCATTGCAAGGGCCTTTTGCTCATCTCTGTATTCATCATATCATCATTATCCGGGTTTAAATTGCTTTCACAGCGGAAGAATATGAGAAAGTTACTTTCCCGTGTCAATACTATCACATGATGCAAGAAATAAATTGACTTAATTGTATTTTTACTATAGCATTGTCACTGTTAATTCTTAATAAGAGCAGGAGGTGTATCTGTGAAACAAGACTATGAAAAGCCTGAACTAATTGTTTATGAAGATCTTTCGGACATAACGACCCAGCAGCCCAGCAAAATAATGGGATAAAGTATCACGTTCTGTTTTCTTAAGGGCATTCAATACCCGCGGATTAAGTTCTGGCATTGAGTGCCTTTTTTTTCTCAGTAAATTAAATTGTTTCTGCCAATTCTTCAATCTTGGCCGTAAAATCAGCCATATCTGTTCCGAACTTGACAAGCCGGCATTCGATATTTTCGACCATCTCCATAATGAAGTCAAACTTGGCCGCCCTGTATTGAGGATGCACACCGGTTATGGTTACAGGAAAGAGCCCTCCGACCAGTTTTGTGGGCGTGATCGCTGTTATTTCTGTTTGGGGTTCGCCGGTCAGTTCCAGCAGACAAAGGGCCTTAAGCGGCACTCTGTTTTTCCATAATGACTTTTTTGTGTCTCCCAGTTTTAGATAATGTTCTTCTGCTATAACAGCATATTCATGGCACTCGTCCTTCGCAACAAAGAATCTCGATAGAGCATCATACCGAACCTTAATAATATCCGAGATGGATCCTGCCGAGTATCCGGCGTTTTTGAACAGGTACAGCTTTTCATCAGTAATGATGGGCATTCCTTTCTGCATCAAGGCAAAAGCGGCTGTAGATTTGCCCGCGCCGGAGTCGCCCGTAAAGGCGATCCCTTTGCCCCTAACCGAGGCACAGGATGCATGCATGGGGAAAATACCCCTTGATGTTAAAAGTTTATCCAGAGGGTGATCGACGAAAAGATATTTCTGATAAGTTGGCAGCATGGCGCTGCCGCACATCAGAGAAACGGCACTACCTTTGCTGAAATCAATCATAATCCGACCTGCTCCCGCATAGTCGATCCATTGCCTGCTTCCGTTTATATAAATTGTAAAATCAAAGTTTTCATTTACTTCCATGATACGGCTTTCGATCTTATATTCAGATCCGGGAAGAGGCATGAGCTTCTCTATCTCCCCGATGTCCGCTCCGCTTATTTCCAAAGAAAGCTCCGGCTCATGTGATCCTTTTCCCGGAGTCATCGCGTACCATAAGCAAAGGTCTTTCAGACACGGATCCCAGTTGCCGAATATCCTCAATGACCTGCCGAACGCGTCAAATATGTATAAATAATCACTCACTTTAATCCGCTTCGTTAATCCAGAGTTATCAGTTTGTTCTCGACCAATGACTTCACCAAATCTTCAATATCTTTGGTGAGCCTCTCTCTTTCTACGTTGAAATCTTCGAGAAGCAACGAAACAATTTCCGACATGCTTCTTGTCCCGTCTATCTTTTCCCAGAAGGTGCCGCCGACTTTGTTCAGACCGTAATATTTGCCGCTGACAGGATTAAGCAGTACGATTTCTCCCTTGACATTCTTCCCGATAATATCCGGATTCTTTTTAGGAACTCTTTCCATAAGTTTTATCTCCCTGTATATTTCTTAATATACTATTTTATTCGTCTGCCGCGCAACAACTGACTGCCAATGATGTAAATATTATAAAAAGGCTGCAACAACTTAGGAACCTTCTTTTCCGATCCCTGCCAGAAGGTCACGCCCTGTGGATCAAATATGAAATAAGAAATTATTCCCAGACGACCGGCCAGTGTCGCGGGGCAGAGGACCATGCAAAAATATGAAGCGAGTCTTGACCGTTCATCGCGCATCAGGCAGCTTTTATAAAAGTGGTACTCGCCCGGCAGCAGGGTGCTGTCCGGCAGGAATTTGCACCATATTGCCGACCCCGGAGATGAAGCGGGCATGTAATCGGCGGCAAGCCTTAGACAGACGCCCAGCAATTTGCGACAGTCAGGTGACGCTGATGTTCTGTAGATGAAATCCCAGTCAAGATCACGGCCGTAGCGTTTGAGGAAAAGACACAGTTCAATAAACCATCGGAGTCCGGTGTATTCATGATGAATGGCAAAATGCAATGCCAGATGAATAAACTGCATCTCCGGCGACAACCTTCTTGCCGTTTCGCCTCCGATAACGACCGTACCGTTATGTTCCCACCAGGGAAATCTGTCCAGCAATAGATAATCATTCAGGGGATAGCCCGCGCGCATCTTCCAGTGCAGATCAATGCCCACTGTCAGGACACCGGACTTCTTAGCAAAGTGCGACTCGCCAGTAATATCGGTTAATTTTGCAAAATCATCCCTGCTGCCTTTGAACGACGGAATGATATAGTCGGAATATCCTTCAGAATGCAGATGATCGAACGCCTTCGTCCGGTCACCCGGCCGGATCAGCAGGTCTATGTCGCTCATGGTCCGGGCCGAGGTGTCGCCGTATATGTCTTCCATATAAGACAAGCCCTTCAGCAGAATGTTTTCCACCCCCGCGGAGGATAATCCTTTCAGAACTTTTGCGCATTCCGATTCATAAAAAGCATTATACGCGGCAACCCGACGGGCAGTTTTTTGCAGGGTATCAGCATCCGCAGCAGGTATTTTTAAACCGGCATCTTTTTTCAAAAGGAGGTCGGAAAAATACCCGGCCATACCCGTTTTTTCTATCGCGGCAATCATGGCCGGCCAATCCACATCGCGCAATGCGGGCGCTTTGCCGGAGCTTAAGGCGTCAATCAGTGACAACATGTTCTCATTAAATCGTGGTCGACGCATTTCGCTTTCTCCTCTTAAAGCAAATGGCGGTTTAAAGTGTCCATTGACCGGGAAATTGATTTACTCAGCTCCGTCCAGCGTTGTCCGGATTAAATGCCGCAGGCGGCGATATGATTTCATGAATATATCTGGCTGTTTCGGTCCGCCGTTAACTTCCTTGATTTTATCCATCATATCAAAGCATAACCGACACTGACGCTCATCGCAGTTCATTGCACAATTTTCAACGGTAGAGAAAAAATTATCATCAAACAGGTGCGATGGAATTTCACCGATATTTTGATCTATGATGTCACCGTATCCGGCCGTGATGAAATCGACGATATTGTACGAAGCATTCGTGTTCAAAACGTGCATAAATTTTTTTGTAACCGATAAAATCGTATCTCGACCGCGTGGAAGCTTAACAACGCTGATGAATGGCAGCAAAGTCTTCAAACGTGAAACCGTTACCCAGTTTGCCTTGAAAAAAAACCGGGGATCCAGTGACACATCGGGGTTTTTACACAAATACTGGTCTTTGCTCAGGCTTCTGGCGAGAAACCAGCGGTGCCCGTGCGGGGCGCTTTCATCAGGGCAGTTATGGTGGCACCCCTCGAAGGCAATCACCTTCTGGGCGAATCCTGCTTTATGATTGCGCTCCAGTTGCGCTGGATTACGAATAATATTGACAGAGGGGTTGTGCAGCACCACCCCTTCTCTGCGCTCTTCTTCCAGTTCCTTTTCGGTCATCCGATGCGAGAGACAGGACCCCTGAATTTCGCAGTCCGGAAGGGCGTCTTTCAGCCGCTTTATCAGTTCCAGGTCGGCGACGACGAAACTGCGAACACCTCGGGGATAGAATTCTTTGAGGACATTATCGATCACCACTTTATAGTTATCATGCAGAAGATAGTTGAGCAGCAGGGTTAATTTGAACCCTGTATGCTCCTGATTCCAGGATATTAATCTCATCGTTCGTTTGCGGGCTTCATCAAGGGATACTTTCTGATTCCCCGCCCGTCCGCTGGAGCTGATTTGGGGATTGTAATGGGGGAAATGCAGATCATATATGTGTTGCCTGAAGGCGGTCAATCCCCGTAAATGTCTCTTCTTGGTCAGATGAGGTGAAAATCCAATGGTAAGTTTGATATTTTCCATGAGTCGTTAGATTTCTTTCACGGCTTGAGCCATGGCCGGTTAAGGATACTTTTGTCTGTACTCTTGTTAAGAACTTTCTTCTTGTCCGTGAACTATAAAAAAAGCATTTTTGTGTGTCAATTACTATTTCACAATACGGGCCACAAGTAAAAGCTATTGATTATCTTTTGAAAGATTGTATGAACTGACAAAATGGAAAGAATACAGAAAGAGATGATTAAGAAGGCAGGATCGTTTCTGATCCTGCCTTCTGGTGCATCTAATGGAGTGTTTCAGTAACGGCTTCACAATGTTGTCTTTTCGAGTCCGCCCAAGCGGACGAGAAATCCTAGTAATTTAAAAATACTGAAAGATATCTCCCCGAGCATACCCAAGCATACGCCGGGGTTCCCTGCCGGGCTTTCGCCTTCGGTCGATATGACAACCCTGGCTTTCCGCTAGATTTTATTATCTCATGCCCAACAATTTTCTTGTCTTTACGCCCTTCCACAGGGTACGTTCGCCCTACATGAAGCTTTCTTCGGGGATATCGATCGCGCTGCGGTCGCCGAACTTCATCGATTTGAGATAGCCGAAAATATCGGGAACATGATTCATGACATAGAACCGGGCCGTGGCAATTTTGCCCTTGTAGAAATCGGCGTCGATTTTGCCCTTCTCTTTCATCTTTGCCGCCGCCAGAAGCGCCTGGTCGAGCAAGAGCATGCCACAGTAGACTCTGGCGCCTGCATGCAGGGTCCGGGTGGCAAAAAGTTGTTTCATCTGCTTGTCGCCCTTCGTCCAGGCGTCATTCATGTTGATGATCTCTTTGAAAGCCGCCATGGCTTCCGCCATCATCGCGAATTCCGCCGCGAATTCGTCCGTCTTCCTGCCGGCGACGAAATCGTCGATTTGCGCCACCCACTTTTTGAACGGCGCGCCGTCCTTCATGGTAAACTTGCGGCCGGTATAATCCTGAGCCTGGATGAAGTTGGTGCCTTCCCAGATTCCATAAATCACAACATCCCGGTACAGTTCCGCCGGGGCATACTCTTCCGTGAAGCCGTAGCCGCCGAGGCACTGGATGGCGTCACCGGTGGCCAGCCTCGCCATATCGGATGTATAGGCCTTGCACATGGGGTTGTTGATCGCAAACATATCATCATAAAATTCCCGCTCTTCCGGCGTTGCGGCATCGACGGCCAGATCGCGGTAGAGATAGGACTTGTAAATGAGCGCCCGGCAGGCCTCCAGTATGGACTTCTGGGACAAAAGCATGCGGCGGACATCTTCGTGTTCGATGATCCGGACACTGGGGCCCTTGGGGTTGGTGGAATGTTTGCTCTGCACGCGCAGCTTGGTATAATCCAGAGCGGCGTAATAGGCGGCGCCGATGCATCCCAGGGAGAACAGGCCCGTGTTCAGGCGTTCCTCGTTCATATACGCAAACATCTGCTTCATGCCGATGCCGCGTCCGTCTTTCACTTCCGCTTCTCCCACCATCCAGCCGTAGCAGTTCTCGTTTTCACCCATGGAGAGGGTGGCGGTCGTCGAGCCGTGAATACCCAGCTTGTGCTCGATGCCCATGGTGGTGACGTCATTCCAGGCGCCCAGCGAACCGTCCTCGTTAACCCAGAACTTGGGCACGATGAAAAGCGATATGCCCGCGGTGCCTTCCTTGGCGCCCGGGGTCTTGGCCAGCATCAGATGGATGATGTTTTCCGCCAGGTCATGGTCGCCGGAAGAAATGAAGCATTTCGTTCCGGTGAGCTTATACTTGCCGGGCGTGCCGGTGGGAAACGCCTTGCTCTGCACCGCGCCGACTTCGGAGCCTGCGCCCGGTTCGGTAAGCCCCATAGTCCCGCCCCATTCACCTGTGCGCAGTTTGGGAATAAACAGGTCCTGTTGTTTTTGCGTGGCAAATTCATGAAGCACGGTGATCGCGCCCTGCGTCAGACACCAGAACATAACGATCGACGGCGAAGCGGCGGACTGCATCTCCAGAATCGGCGCATACCAGCACAGCGGTATTTTGCCTTCGCCGCGGTAACCGAACTGGGGTCCCAGTTCCGCATCCATCACGGTTTTATAAACATTCTTGAACGAATCCGGGGTCACCACCGCATGTTCATTGCCGCCCACAAATTTCGCGCCGGGTTCATCGGCGTCTTTGTTGGCCGGACACATCACATCGCGGCAGACTTTAAAGTTGACATCGAGGAAGCTGTTGATGTCGTCCATCCCGTAGTATTCTTTGTAAGCATCAAGGCTCAAGAGCTTTTCCACGCCGAGCCATTCTTTGATCTGGAACATGATGTCCCGCGTCTGATACAACCAATTACTGTGTGCCATATTGAATTCCTCCTGTTATCAGTCTTTATCTAAATCGACGGCAACTGTCAAACTGATATTTTAATTAAAAGAAGATTTATACCGGCATTATTTTTATACCCAAAATACCAAGTAGCAAAAGTTTATTTTGTTGGATTTTTAAGCACTTTTTTCTTTGCATTTTTCTCAAAAAAGAGTAATATCTGCTTCATAAATCGGGAAAACCAAGTTAGTATATTAATTGTTC
>JQOA01000010.1 GCA_000753945.1 Smithella sp. D17
CAAGTACGTCGGCCAGTATGGTGTCATGACCGAGCCCAATGGTTTCTACTACATGAAGGCCAGATACTACGATCCCACCATCGGAAGATTTATTTCCGAAGACCCGACAGGATTTGACGGCGGCGATGTTAATCTTATGGCGTATGTCGGAAATAATCCGGTGACGGGGATTGATCCGTGGGGGTTGGAGCTCCGTATTTATAATAGACTAATAACAGACGGGCCACTGGCAGGAGCAAACCATGCGTTTTTATATAGCACCGTGACAGAACAAGCGTGGGGTACGTCCGGTAGTTCTGGGTCTGGCGCCCAAGTAAATGAGACATATACCATAAACAATGGTACATATAGCGTCGTTCCTAATCCTAATAACATATCTGAGGTTGATGTAATGAACTATATGAAAGATACAAGGAACAGCGGGTTGTATTTTCCTTTCTTAAACGATTGTCATACTCATGTTGACACAACGCTTAGTAATTTCGGCTTAGAAAATCCAGGAGCTCCGGGAGGGCGACTGGGAACAATACCTCCTCCATCAAATAGCACAGTAACTGGGACAATCTCCATTCAATCAGGAGGTTCTGGAAAATGATAAGAAAACTGATTCATATTAAATACAATCTTAGGAATAGGAAGATATGGACAACGTTGGTGTTCATATTCATGGTGCTGTCAATGTTAATGACCTACACAACCTGTGTCATGAGTGCAGAAAAACAACTTACAGAAAAAAGGCTCTATATCTACAGCTTTCGGGAGCTTGCTAACTTTATTAAAGATATAGGCTATCAGGATCTTTGGTACAACGACATCAGAATCTCAAGAAATTCAGACGGTACAGCGCTGAGATTTATGAATGAAGACAAGAAGAAAATTATTATCGTAACATGTGATGGCTCAGTAAAAGTTATGGATAGCCCCGGCAATCTGGCATGGCTGAATGACGCCAATCAGGTCATCGTATGGGTAGCTTGGACTGATAACAAAAGTGTCGCATATTATGCAGATGGCACGTCTGAAAAGACACCTTTTAGTCCCGAGCATGGACCTGATCCTTCCGGAAAATACTTTATCAAGGGAAGGCTAGGTTCATCTTCCACACCCTTGAATGAATCGTGTTACACGAGCATATATGCAACAGAAAAGCCGAACATGCCGCTGACAAAGGTTGATGTTTGCGGCATCACTAAAATATTCTACAAGGATAACAAAGTTTTTCTCACGGGGAGGCGATATCGTGATAACAAATGGCAAGGGGAGGAAATACGAATTTTTAGGGAAACAGGAAATATCTTGGAACCACTGGATAGAGTCACTGTGCCCGACCCTAATGAGAAGTCATCAATGCTCTTTTACGCCATGGATTTATCCCCTTGGAATGATGAGGTGTTGTACTTAGATGCTCATGACTTTCCTTCCAGATCAATATGGTATTCCTTTAACGTAAAGACTCGTCAACTCAACAAGGTTAGCAAAGAGCCGTTTTTTGGCGGGGTGGCTTTCTACCTACAATGTGACATTATCAAAAAAGTTACTGAG
>JQOA01000011.1 GCA_000753945.1 Smithella sp. D17
TCTTCCGCCCGTCTGGCCAGATAAGGAAGAATAAGAGTGCCGCCCATGCAATAAGCCATTACGTATATTTCATCTTGAGGGTGCCTTTTTTTGATTATGTCCAGATATAAATCAGGGATTGTTTTTCCGTAGAAATCCAGTCCCAATTCGGTTTCTTCCCAGCCGGGATTGTTATGATCAACCATGTAAATGATGTAACCTTTTTTTAGGAGGGATTCTACTACGGATTTTCCTGAAGCAAGATCGAAAAGTTCCGGTTTGTTAATGAGTGGAGTCGTCATATAAATAATTTTGCCGTTTGATGTAATCCCTTCGGGAAGAGGGTAATAACGCAATTTCACCCTGTGATTGAGTGATCCTTCCACATATTCATAAGTGGAACAGCCGATTTTCCCCAGTGTTGCTCTTTCGGCATACTCTTTAATGTCAAATGCATTTGCTTCGTATAGATTTTCCATACGGGTACGATTTTCGGCAAGGTATTGCTCAAAAGAAGTCGCCAGGGTGCCATCCGGATTTTTTTTGGCAAAAGGCAACTGGCCGTCAGAGAGGGGTTGCTCCGTGATTAAAACCACCAGACACTTTAAAAGTTCTTTCATGGCTTTAAGACGGGTCAATCCGATGTTGTTATATTGATATTCCAGTTGGCAGAATTCATCCATATAGTTTTTTAAATATTCTTTACCCTTTGGTGTTGTGCAAATCATTCGGGCTTTTTCCCGATTGAATTTTCCGTCTATAATAAAAAAACCGGTTAAGGTATAAAGAAGCCGGGAATAGCTTTTGTAGATCCAGCCGTTCATATCGGCAATAATGTCAGGATTTCTGGAAGCGCCGACAGCCAGGCGTGCGCTGGCCTTTACAGGACGCAAAAACGAATCAAGTATCGCGCTTTGCCATATCGCGGAAATCGCGAAAGGTCCGAACATCCACAAATCCTTACCGATGGAATCAAGCGTTCTTTTATATTCGAATAAGCTTCTGATCTGCTGGCCGACCAGTTTGCTTTTCCAGGGAAGCGCCGTAGGGATATTTTCTGTGTTATCAGCCGGGGAAAAAACGCAAGCATGCATCAGTTCGTCCGGTGTAATTTTTGTGTTGTTCTCATTGGACATACTTTCACCTCTTCTGTAGTTTATAAAAATATTGTCACTGATTGTAGATCATAACATACTATTGTCAATTATAATGCATCAAAATACGTTGACAAATAAATTCATTTATATTAAACATTAACGAAGTTCTTTAATAACATTCAATCTACAATTTCTTCAATAGTTTTTTTTCAACATGAGGTGAAGAATGGCTGACGAAGACAAACAATCTCCGTTAAAAGAAGTTCCTTTTTTTCCGTTTTTTCCGTGGATGCATACAGCAGCGGATATGTGGTTGAATCTATTGAAAGCGATGCCTTCCAACCCTGATACGTCCATAATGACGCAAACAGCGGTACAAAGCCGTTTCACCCGGCAGTTGGATACAAGTTTGAATCTTCTTAAATCCTTTTCCCGGATGATGAGTGAACCGGAATCGGCATCAGCGGCAGCCAATTCCTTCAACGCTCTGCCGGAAATTCTCATGAAAATGGCCAAGTCAGGTTTTGACGCTGCCATGCAAATACAAAATCATTTGGTGGAAAAAGCAGGCAATATCGGCAAACGCACGGAAGTGTATAATTTTGAAAATCTTGATCAGGATGTATTTAAAGCATTGAGCGATGTTTATGAAAAGGAATTTAGACAATACTTTAAGATTCCTCCTCTGGGTTTGACCCGTTTTTATCAGGAACGGTTCAATGAAATGCTGGATAAGCACAATATCTTTGAAACCATGCTGGCTGAATTTTTTTCCATTCTTTATTTGCCGATAGAAAAATCTTTTAAGGTATTTCAGGAAAAACTGCAGCAAATGGCCGAAGAAGGGAATCTTCCGCAGGAAGCAAAAGAATGTTATGCAATATGGATAAAGATACTGGAAGGTCATTACATTAGTTTGTTCAAGTCCAAAGAATATACCGACACTTTGCACCGGACACTCAACACGCTGGAGGATTTTATCATTGTCCGAAACAGGATGTTGGAAGATTTTCTGCAAATGTTGCCTGTTGTAACGCAAAAGGAGATGGAAGAGCTATACAAGGAATTCCATGTCCTGAAGAAGAGGGTGAAAGAACTGGAAAAGCAGCTCAACATTTCGCCGAACACACTGACTGTCGTAAAATAACAGCCTTCTCACATCCGGAGGGCAACAATTAGATATTTTCGGAGTGAAGAATTTCTTATGAGTTCGACAAAAATTCCTTTAGATCTGATTCTGGAAAAAATGGCCGAAGACGCCGAAAAGGCGCAACAACGAGTTACCAAGGCATCCGAGATTTTACAGGGTCAACTCAACTATGAAATTGCATCGACGCCTTATGAGATAGTATATGAGGAAGACCGCATCAAAATTAAACATTATTTTCGCAACGATAATGCGGAAAACAAGTTGAAAGCTCCGCTGCTGGTGGTGTACGCGCTGATCAATCGTGAAACAATGCTGGATCTGCAACCTGACCGGAGCGTCGTTAAGACGTTTCTGGAGGGTGGTATTGATCTGTATATGGTAGATTGGGGATATCCCACGCGTAAGGATCATTTTCTGACCATTGACGATCATGTCAATGGTTATATGAATAATATTATCGATTTTATCCGTAAAAAACATAATGTTCCCAAGATAAACCTGATGGGCATATGCATGGGCGGTTCGTTCAGCGTAATGTATTCCGCGCTTCATCCGGATAAAATAAAAAACCTGATTACTACCGTTACGCCGTCGAGTTTCGATACGGATAGGGGGCTTCTGCATATCTGGATGAAAGATGTTGACGTGGACCGGATGATTCAAACTTTCGGTAATATTCCCGGCGATCTGATGAATTTGGGATTTTTACTGCTTAATCCCGCACGTCTGATGATCGATAAATACGTCAGTTTTATGGAAAATATGGACAACAAGGATTTTGTGGAAAATTTTGTAAGAATGGAACGCTGGATTTTCGACAGCCCTGACATTCCCGGAGAAACTTTCCGTCAGTTTATTGAAGATTGCTACAAAAGGAATCTGCTTATTCAAAGCAAGATGTTTCTGGGCGGCGAGCGCGTTGATTTGAAAAAGCTGACAATGCCGCTTTTGAATTTTTTCGGCGAATATGACCATTTGGTTCCACCTCAGGCTTGCAATCAGCTATCCGGCGCTGTAGGCAGTAAAGATGTGGAAGATGTCTGTCTGGAAACAGGACATATCGGCATTTACGTGAGTTCCAAGTTTCAGAAATTGTTTGCTCCAAAAATTGTTCAGTGGCTGAAGGAACGCGACAAGGTTTAAAGCCTTATAAGAAAGGGAGAAAAGTAAATGTTAATTCAAAAAGAGTATTTTAAAAGTTTGACAAGATTGAGCAGGGAACTGGGCAAGACAGATGATCAGGAAAAGATGCTTCACTTGATTGTGTCTGTGGCGGTCGAAACTCTCAAAGCCAAGGCAGCTGTCATCTTTCTGATTGAGGAAGATTCAGAGGATTCCATTCGCAATGTCGCTGTAGCTCAGGTCGGGCTTTCTGAAAAATATATCCATGCGGGAACGGCTCATGCCATGAAAATCAGTCCGCAATTACTTAAAGACGGTTATATGTATTTTCGCGATGCCACAACAGATAAACGGCTGATGAATTATAAAGCAAAAAAAGCGGAAGGTATTGGATCGATTCTATCTGTGCCGGTCATGGATAAGGGCCAAATGCTGGGCATTCTAAGCCTCTATACTAAAGGTGTCCGCACATTCACCAGGGATGAAATAGATTTTCTATCCATTCTGGCCGAGCAGGGAGGCGCCGCGATTAAAAATGCCAATCTTATTCGTAAGCTTCGCAATCAATCAAAGATATTCCTGAAACTGGCCACAAGCATCTCAGCGAGTCTTGATGTTAAAACAATTTTGCAGGCGATGACTGAGGATCTGGTGAAAGATCTGTGTATCAAGGCCGCGTCGGTGAGACTGCTGGATGATAAGTCTCGCACTGTAAAACTCGTCGCAAGTTACGGATTGAGCGATAAATATCTGAACAAAGGACCGATTATGGCCGATAAAAACATCGGAAAAGCTTTGAAAGGACAAACAATAAATATTAAAAATGTGTTTGAAGATGATGGAGTTCAGTACAAAAAGGAAAAAAAAGAAGAAGGCATTGTCTCCATGCTTTATGTTCCAATCAGATCCGAGGATGATGTTATCGGCGTTTTGAATGTATACAGTGGCAGACAAAAGGAATTCTCCGAAGATGAAATTCTGCTGGTGACCGCCTTGGCCTATCAGGGCGGACTGGCCATTAGAAATGCCTGCATCTATATGACGATGCAGGATGACATAAAGGATTTGAAGGATAATATATACAAGTGCTGGTTCTAACGACCAGAAAGATGTAAGGAGGTGGAGTTTTTGTGATTACAGGAAAGAGTATTGATGAGCTTAAAGTTGGAGATGTGGCGGAATTCGCCAAAACAGTGGCAGAAACGGATATATATTTATATGCCGGCATTACCGGTGATTTTAATCCGGCGCATGTCAATGAAGCCTATGCGAAAACGACGTTTTTCAAAACCCGCATCGCTCACGGCATGCTCACGGCAGGATTTATTTCCGCCATTATCGCCAATCAATTACCCGGGCCAGGAACTATTTATTTGAAACAGGATTTAAGTTTTCTTGCGCCGGTGCACATGGGCGACACTATTACCGGGCGAGTCGAGGTTATTGAATTAAATGTAGAAAAAAATCGCGTTAGATTGAAAACCACCTGCAGTAATCAGGATGGTGTGATGGTCATATCCGGCGAAGGACTGGTAAGTCCGCCAAAAGCCTCGAAGACATAATACCAATTCGCTTGTAAGTTACCACCTGTTAGGTGTCAGTTTCCAATCGAAATGGTATAAATCGAGATAAACCACGTGCATTTTGATCTCATTATAAAGCCGTTGCGATAAATCGCGACGGCTTTATTTAGATAAAATATTTTTATTTTGATGCAAAAAAGGTTTCTACTTTTTTGAAATTCTCATCAGCCGCGCTCTTGAATTCCTCGCGTCCTTTTTTGATTGTTTTGATCCACTCGTTAACAGCCTTCTTGCCTTCTTCCGGGAAAAAAGCCGTCTGTTCCATCATGGCGTTAACCATTTTTTCAGTCTGATCCTGAATAACGGCCATCGCTTCAAAAGAGTTATCAAAGGCTGTTTTGTTAAAATCCACCATTTGCTTGGCAATTTGTTTGGGGTCCATAATTTCCTCCATTTTATTTTAGTTGTTTATTGTTTTATACTTAAAAATAACTTAACCTTTATCTATTTTTTGGTCTTTGGTTTGGGTGTTTCCTGGTCTAAGGTTAAGAATTCTTCCATCTTGGAATAATTCTGATCTACAGCTTCTTTGAAATCAGTATTAACCTTTTTATAAATGTTGGTCCATTCGTTAATGAATGACTTTGTTTGAGCCGGAAGCCAGGGGGCCTGTTGGAGGATATTATCCAGAGCCTTGGTCGTTTGCTCTTGCAACATAAGTAAAGAATTAAAACTGGTCTCGAAGGCCGCTTTATGATAATCGATCATTTGCTTGGCAATTTTCTTGTTTTCCATACAAAATACTCCTTTCTTATTTATTTTCTGTATTTGTATTATAAACAGCATTTTTAGTTTGTCAATAGAAAAATGTTGCAATGCAATATTTTTATGTTAGCCTTTTATGCTGAAGATAAATATTATATATATAATAAATACAATTACTTATAATTATTATCACAATTCTATTACCTGGATCATAATTATTTTATGTTGCAAGAATTTTCATAATGTCGTAAGAGATGGCCAGGGAGCATAAATATGAATGATAATGTCCTTTTATTAAAAAAATACACAAATCGCCGGCTTTATGAAACGGAAAAAAGTATTTATGTAACACTGGATTATGTAACCGATGCCATTAAGCAGGGCAGGCAAATTAAGGTAACGGATGCCAAAACCGGCGAAGATGTTACTTCGGCGATACTTACACAAATTGTTTTTGAAGAGGCGCGCAAAAAAAAATATCTGCTTCCTGATCCGCTACTATACCTGATTATTCAGTATGGCGAAAATGTACTGACAGATTTTTTTGAGAAATACCTGGAGAAAACCATTAAGAATTATCTGTTGTTCCGGAATATGGCTGATGATCAATTTAAAAAATGGCTCGAATACGGCGAAAATTACTCCAAAACGGATCCCCGGAATTTGGCCGGTCTATCACCATTTAAATCTCTTTTTGATTTATTTGCTATACCCGCTAAGAATAATCAGAAAGATGAGAAGAAATCCTGATTGTTGCTTAACTAATCAATCCCAGATCCTTGTAATCTCATACAAAAATCGTTTGGATATACTTCGGATTAAGATTTTGATGACATGTAATTAGTAGATAAAACTTTAGTTATTATCCGGGAGGTAGCGAAGGACGGCAGGCTGTCGTCGGAAACTATTCGCAAAAAATTATCTATTATCTTTAATGTGGCACCCCAAAGAATATCTTCACCTCCCTGACCGTCAGGAATAACAATACAATTATATTTCATGGATGCTGAATCATTTTTCGGGGATGTTTTGATGTTCAGTATGGCGTAATTGGAACTATCGAAGAAAAAGCTCAGAGGAATTTCTAAGACCTTTTCTACTTCCGGGCTCAGTTTATATGTAAAATGTTTAGGGGTAACGCAGGCCAGAGGGAAAATAGTTCTGGCGAATAAAGTCAGGGAATAAGAGGGCAGGGCGCCTAAAAATAATACGTTAAAAGGATTTAAACCGACTTCTTCCCACGCTTCTCTCAGTGCGGTAGTTAAAAAAAGGCGAATCAGATAATTTGTCTCTTTGTCTTTACTTTGAGTGAGTCTGATTTTTTCTCCCGGCATGGAAAGTATTCCTAACTTTAGAAAATGGCTTAAGATATTGTCTAATCGTGGATGCAGCATTCCACCCGGGCAACTGATATCGCCGGCTTGAGAAACTTTATCCGATCGTTTTATTAGTTGAAAAACGTATTCGGGCTTCTCCTGATTTGATTTGTAGTTGAGTAACAAAACTACTCCGGCTTGACGATAAAATGAACCGGTTTGGTTGGCGTCTTTGATTGAAGTATACTTTTCTTCATAATCAACAGTCACCTTTGTTAATTTATCAGTCACAAAGCGTGGGAAGAGATCTTTTTGATGGAACAGAGACAAATCCATAAATATCCTAACATGTTTTGGCTTTTAACATTTTATTAAAATCATATTTTTCAGGGAAAAGCTGCTGTTTTTTAATCAAAGAACGCTTCCATTTTTTCAGGAAATATTTACGATAAAAAGAAAAACTGTTGTCGATAGCCAAAGAAGATTTAGACTGTAGATGAGGATTTCTGAAAAAGAATGAAGGGCTGAATTTATTCCCGGATTTTATTGATTTTATGTTCATTTTTAAATCGGTTTATGAGTCCTTCATCAGATCAGGAACCCTTTGGCTCTGGCCCATTCTAATAATTCGCAGTCTCCCAACGCGCTAGCTGTTTGTGCATCACGGCATCCAAGACGGTTATTGCCCTGTTTGAAATAAACGCCGCCCCTGTTACTATAAGCACTGGCGAGATTCGGTCTCAAGCTAATGGCCGCATTATAGTCTTCGATTGCCCGGTTATACTGGCCCATAGAATCATAAACGACTCCTCTGTTGTTATAGGCCTCGGCATATTCAGAATCTAAAAATATTACCTTGTTGAAATCTTCAATGGCATTCTTATACTGGCCAAGGTTAACGTAGGTACGTCCCCTGTTGTAATAAGCATCGACATCATGCGGTTCCATGCTGACGACTTTATTGAAGTCTTCAATGGCAAGCTCATACAGACCAATTCGATCGTAAATAATGCCCCTGTTGTAGTAGGTCAGCGATTCATCAGGATTCAGTTCTATTGATTTGCTGAGAGCGTCAATGGCGAATGTATAATTACCGGCAGCGTCGGCATTAATGCCTTTTGTGCTCCAGTCGTCGGCATTACGCATTTCTACTACGTTACTTGCACTCTCTTGTTGTTCTTCTTTAGAATCCGCCATAAAAAGCTTTATTTCACCCCGGCCTTGTTCAGCTTGATAGTGCAAAATATAAACCTGATAATACTGTAAGTCAATTAAATACTAATTACTGATTGGAAGGAAAGAGGGAAATAAAAATACCCGACGTAATAATGATTGGTGGCGGTGCCTGGATTTGAACCAGGGACACTACGGATATGAGCCGTATGCTCTGACCGACTGAGCTACACCGCCTTTGTAGCAATGAAAAAGTTATAAAAAGGTGTATATCCACTTGCGGGGACGCTATATCTAAGTATAAAACTTTTGTCAATGACTTATTGAGCGGTGTCCAGCTTATAAACAACAATCACACTTCTATTACGTAGAGAAGCACCGGTGGCTTGGACTAATGCCAGCACAATTTCCTGCTTGCCGTCGTTATCTATATCTTTAATGCAATAATCAGCCACATAGCCGTTAATTTTCTTTGTATGCCAGTTTTCCGTCATTCCCATGCCATCCCATTCCAGATTGTATATTTCACTGGACGTGAAAAGTTTAAGTTTCTTGAAAATGCGGCCACTGGAAGACAAATTTTTAACTATGATAATTTCTTTTTTGCCGTCTTTATTTGTGTCCATAGTAAGAATACGTAAATTGGCATAGGCGTAATTTTCTTTGTCAATATCGGTAGGATTAGCCTTATTCTCAACATTTTCCAAGTAGTTATTACTGCCGCCGTATACATCATCGCTTTTCCAGATAAGTTCGTCACTGGTAAAACCAATGGAGGTGAGACGGCCCAAAGATTTAGTTGTTTTTTCCGTGATGTATATATAATCCAAATCATCCAGGGCAATTATCTTTTCGCTTCCATCAATACCCAGATTATCGATAATCAATCCATAAATAGACAAACCAAAAGGTATTTTCATTTTCTGATCCGCTATTAATTTACCGTCTCTCCAAACCATTTCATAAATCGGCGAATCGAATGGTTTTCCCATACCATATTCCTGACCAAGAAGCAGAGGAATGCCGGAAGGAGTATCGATGACACGTAAAAACCAACGTATATCGGAAGCAATTTTTACGTATTTGCTATCTTTAAATTCCATGACAAAAGAGTCCAGCAGTGCATCGTTTAGTGATGTCACGATTATCTCGGGAGTGCCATTTCTATTGATATCGGCAACATCTACAGCTACATAATTATTATAAGAATTACCTTTTATTTTTTGTAATAATACCAGTTCCTTATCCGCTTTTTTGTATATGTAGACACTGTTTTTATCGATAGCGACAATTTCATTTATACCGTCATTATTCACATCTCCTATAGCCATTCCCTTGAATTCTGTGGCAATTTTTTGGCTCATCCAGAATTCTTTTCGGTTAATAGGTTCCGCTGCATTAATAAATTCAGAATTAATTACGGATGTTAAGGTTCCTTTCTTGCCACCGGTTCTCATTTTTGCAATTAATTGAGATTCACGGGATAATGCTGAAGGTACTTGGGGTGAGGTAGCAGGCGCGGGTGCGGAAACCGACGGTGCGACTGATGGCGGTGTCGTGCCCAGAATGTTTTGAATAACTCTTTCGGAAAAATCGTTGATTTTAGGTATTACATCGTCAAGTGTTTTTGATTGAGAGAAAATGCCGACATCAGCTTTGTTATTGAGAACGTCTACAAGTTTTCCGTCAATGCTTATACTGCTACCGATTTTGGTAATGCTTCCCCAAACAACATAATCGGAATTTAATTTTTTCCCTAAATTATAAACATCAGTTTCAGTTATTCCTTTAATTTTAGATTTCTTGAGCTCATCAGTGACAATGTTTTTATTGATAACGTTGATTTTATTAGGAACAGAAATACGTGAGGCAAGCATTTCTTCTATCCCTTGTTTTATGTAATCGATGTTCTCTGCGCTATTTATTGTAAAAGGCAAGATGGTTACCGTATAGGTATCTTTTGCCCAAAGTGAACCGACAGCCAGCATAAAAATAATCAAACAAAATATATATCGAAAAGTTTTTTGCATATTTATCTCCTTTTTGAATACGGTACATTTATAACAGGGAGTTTTCTAACATTTAAAGAGTGATAATTCAAGAATGATTTAAGAATTATATTAATTCTTGACTGATTGATAGAAGGCGTAATAATATTAATCATTATTGAATGGCAAGATGAAGCATCCAAGCTATTATCTAAAATGATTAGAGGAGAAAAACGTGATCCCAAGATATTCCCGTGAAGTAATGACAAAGATTTGGAGCCCGGAAAACAAATATCAAAAGTGGCTGGATGTGGAAATATTGGCTTGTGAGGCAATGGCCAAGCTGGGCAAAATACCAACGAATGCGTTAAAAAATATCAAGAAAAATGTTTCGATAAATGTAGAACGAATTGATGAAATTGAAAAAATTACAAAACATGATGTAATTGCTTTCTTAACTTCCCTGACGGAAAAGGTCGGCGAAGACGGACGTTTTATTCACATGGGTTTGACTTCTTCGGATGTTCTGGATACTTCACTGGCTGTTCAATTAAAAGAGTCAGCTGAAATATTATTAACAGATATTGATCATTTATTGGTTGTTTTAAAGAGAAGAGCGTTTGAAAATAAAAACACTTTAATGATCGGCAGGTCTCATGGGATTCACGCGGAGCCGATCACTTTTGGCTTGAAGATGGCTTTGTGGTATCAGGAGATGCGTCGTAATCGTCAGCGTCTCGTGCGGGCCAAAGAATCGATCAGCTATGGGAAAATATCCGGCGCTGTCGGCACATTTTCTTTTATCGATCCTTTTGTGGAAGAATATGTTTGTGGTAAGCTCGGTTTAAAACCTGCGCCTGTGTCTTCTCAAATTGTTCAACGTGACCGCCATGCGGAATTCTTTACAACACTCGCTATTACTGCCTCTTCAATGGATAAATTCGCACAGGAGATAAGGCTTTTGCAAAGAACGGAGGTTAGAGAAGCTGAAGAATATTTTTCGGAAGGGCAGAAAGGTTCTTCAGCAATGCCGCATAAGCGCAATCCGGTTCTTTCGGAAAATATTTCCGGGTTAGCCAGACTGGTGCGTTCCTATGCTGTTGCTTCTCTGGAAGACATTGCGCTCTGGCATGAAAGGGATATCAGCCATTCTTCCGTGGAAAGAGTCATCGGGCCGGATGCGACAATTGTCCTTGATTTTATGCTGTCCAGGTTTACAAACATGATGGATAAGCTTTTGATCTATCCCGACAAGATGCTTTATAATCTGAACATGACTCATGGTGTTATTTTTTCGCAAATGGTTCTGCTGGGACTAATTGAAAAGGGTACAACCAGAGAAGAAGCTTATGCCATTGTGCAGAGAAACGCGATGAAATCCTGGAAAGAAGGAATAGAGTTCAAAGATTTACTGGAAAAAGATTCCACGGTAACCAGGTATCTCAAGAAAAAGGAATTGGTGGCGATATTTAATGTGAAAAATTTCCTGAAGAATTTAGATTTTATCTTTGACCGTGTGTTTAAAGATGATAAATAAATTCCGGAAAGTTATTCCTTCACAATAATGGTGTCTTTTTTGAACTCATCAAGCGTATCCGGATAATCAATGTTATAGTGTAACCCGCGGCTTTCTTTCCTGAGTGAAGCGCTCCGGACAATTAATTGAGCTACGGTTGTAATGTTGCGCAGTTCAATAAGGTCCTTTGTGACTCTGAAGTTCCAGTAATATTCATCAATCTCTTTCCGAATAAGTTCAATCCTGCGGGACGCTCGTGCCAGTCTTTTGTCCGATCGGACAATTCCCACGTAATTCCACATGCATCTTCTTATCTCATCCCAGTTATTCGTAACAACGACGCTATCGTCACTTTCCGTGGTTCCGCTGGGATCCCACGGGGCAATATAAGCGTCACTGTCTTTTGTTTGATTAAAGTTACGGGATATTTCCTCAAAAACACGATGGGAGTAAACGACCGCTTCCAGTAAAGAGTTGCTGGCCAGGCGGTTGGCTCCATGCAATCCTGTGCAGGATACCTCGCCACAGGCAAACAGGTTATCGATGGAAGTTTTTCCGTTATGATCCACGGCAACTCCGCCGCAAATATAATGAGCGGCCGGCGCAATGGGAATCGGCTGGGTGGCCATATCCATGCCGTATTCCAGACATTTATTATAAATATTGGGGAACCGGTTGATCAGAAAATTGCGGTCGTGATGAGTGATATCCAGCAATACGTATTCATTGCCCGTTTGCTTAAGTTCGTTGTCAATCGCTTTGGCGACGATATCACGGGGAGCGAGACTTTTCATGGGGTGATATTTTTCCATGAACGTCTCGCCGTTTTGCAATTTAAGTATGCCACCTTCGCCGCGGACAGCTTCGCTGATGAGAAACGCCTTGGCTTCCGGATGAAAAAGGCACGTGGGATGAAACTGGATAAACTCCATGTTGGCAACATGGGCGCCGGCGCGAAAAGCCATCGCAATGCCGTCGCCTGTGGCAATGTCCGGATTGGTAGTAATCAGATAGACCTTGCCCGCGCCACCGGTGGACAGGATGGTATATTTGGCGCGATACGTATGGATTTTGTCGTTGTTGATATCGAGGACATAGGCGCCCAGGCAATTCATCGTATGACCTTCGGCATCTTTTTGGATGATGAGATCAATGCCGATATGATTTTCATAAATTTGAACATTCTTCAAAGCGGCAACTTTCTCGTGCAGCGCCCGTTCGATTTCACGGCCGGTCAGATCCTTGGCGTGCAGCACGCGCCTGTGATGATGGCCTCCCTCCTGCCCTAAATCGTAAAGATGAGGCGGCGATTCCGATTTTGTGAAATTGACGCCCCACTCGATGAGCTCTTGAATTCGGGGAGGGGCTTCTTTGACGATGAATTCGGCCACATCTTTTTTACAAAGACCGCCACCGCAAATTAAGGTGTCCTGAATATGTTCATCAAAACTATCTGTTTGATCGGTAACAGCGGCGATTCCGCCTTGAGCATAATTAGTATTTGATTCGGATTTTTCTTTTTTGGTCACAATAGCGACACTACCGAGAGTCGAAGCTTTAATTGCCAGACTCAAGCCGGCTATGCCGCTACCCAGAATTAAAAAATCTGTTTTAAATTCCATTGTGTTCTCCAATAAATGTACGCTGATAAAAGTTTGTTTACAAATTACGTTTGCTTTTATATAGAGATTTATCTTTTTTAGCAAAGAGAAAATAGAAAAGGTTTCATAATGTTAGTTTTAGGAATAGAATCATCGTGTGATGAAACGGCAGCTGCCGTAATTTACAACGGGAAAATATGTTCCAATGTTATTGCTTCACAAATAACGGTTCATTCTCTCTATGGTGGTGTTGT